>CAUUSU010000082.1:0-6222 GCA_963547835.1 uncultured Campylobacter sp. | reverse complement strand
GAGGTCGCGCAGGAGGTTTTCGAGCTGGATCGCTGCATCGAGTGCGGCATCTGCGTGGCTGCATGCGGCGTGGCGATAATGCGAAAAGACTACATCGGTGCCGTCGGCATCAACCGCGTGGCACGCTTTCAGATCGACGCGCTGGATAAACGTAGCGACACCGATTTTTACGAGCTAATCGGCGATGATGACGGAGTATTTGGCTGTATGACGCTGCTAGGCTGCGAAGACCACTGCCCTAAGCACCTTCCGCTTCAAAGCAAAATCGCCTATGTCCGCCGCAAGCTTGCCGCTCAGGGCAAGTGTGGCTGCGGTAAATAAAATTTAAGCGGGACCTTCCCGCTTAAATTTATCTTCTAAATTTATAAATTTTACCTCGATAGACAAATTCCAAAATGCTTGAGTCAGACAAGCGAAGTAGCTTTAAATTTAATACTATCCCAAGCGACAAAGAAGTAAAATACGAAATCGCTTAAGATCGCTAGCGAGGGATAGGGATGAACGAAGCAAGGCTCGAAGAGCTAAAGAAAATTCTAAACGAACGGCGTCAAAATGTGGAGCAGAGCTCTGGGAATAGTTTTAATCTTGAAAGCTTAAAATGCCCGATTCAAATAAACGGAATCTGGAACTAAAAAATTGTCTAGAAATTTTAATGATAGAAATTCCAATATAAATATGAATACCCATTGTAAAAAAGAGTTAATAATAAAGGATTTTAGTGCCTTAATAGGTTTTTTCCAATTTTGTATATTAATATTGATCATAATACTTTCTCAAACAGGAATATTGTCTAATTTTGGTATTGAAAAATTTTCCGAATCAGAAGATTCTTATTTTTTCATTATTTTTTGCACTATTATTCCATTTATTAGAATTATTGAGCGCGATAAACCATTTAATAGGCGCTTTATAATTTTTAACGAAAAATTTATTTCGGTAGAAGTCGAAGGAATAAAAATCTTCCGAATAAATCTAGATGAAATTATTAAGATATCTAAAAATATGGATACTAGGACTTCTATACCAGAATATTTTCCAATTTCAAAAGAACTCTTCTATTTCTGTATATTTGCTACTATAATAACAATGATCTTATTTGTTTTTAAAGACTTTATAGTTGTATTTATATTGTTGGCCACAATATTCATTCTTCCAAAGAATTTAATTTGTACTGTAATTGGTGGCTTGGAAGCAAACAAAATATATGATCGTTTGGCAATATATTCTAAAGATGGCATCATAATAAATATTTTTATAAATTCTAATAAAGATTATTCGGAATTAAAGAGATACTTTTTATTACATAAGAGTATTAATATAGATAATATTAGAAAAGAATTTATGATATTTCACAAGGAGTCTAAACATAGATAAGAGAGAATTAAATGCGCAAATTGAGCTTGATCGCGCAGAAAAGAATTTTCAAAATTTAAAGATAGTGCTCTGCTATTTTGTAATATAATTGAAGCTAGGTTCAGTAAATTTAATATCCATCTAAGCTACAAAAGGCAAAATAGGCAAACTTTCGAAATCGCTAGCGAGGGATAAGGATGAACGAAGCAAAGCCCAAAGAGTTAAAGAAAATTTTAAATGAACGGCGTCAAAATTTAAAGCAAGGCTCACAAGAAGATTTTAGTCTTCAAAATTTTGATACCTCAAATTCAAATGCTTCAAATTTCAATGCCTCAGATTTAAATATTACAAATTCCAAGGCTTTAAATTCTAATGACAAAAATTCAGACGATCTCAATTTAAATGCAGAGCGCGGTAGAAAATTTCAAAATTTAGATCCAAACAATGCTACTTTATTTAAAAATTCTAAGGCTAGAGACTACAACAAAGATCCGATAGTAATCAAAAATTATGAAAAGTTTTTTGTTTATGCCCATCTTCTTGTATTTCTTCAGGTATCAGGTCTTCTAATATCTTTTATTTGGGATATTGTAGATTTTGGGCATATATATGTAGACGATTATTTAGAAGCCTGTATAATGATATTACTAATCTCCGTTATTACATATATCTTTACCGCGATACGCAATAAACGCGAAATAAGATTTACCGATCAATATATAGAATTTTTAGATAAAGGGGTCGTTAAAAGGCAGTGCAAGGTGGAAAAGGATAAATTATGCAAAAACTTTTCCACGCAAAATTTTAGAACCCCATCTTTTATAGTGTTGGTTATATTTTGTGTCGGCTCGTTAGGTTTTTTCTTTGTATTTTTGCTTTGCATGTATGTGGCGAATATATTTATAAAATTCGTCGTGTATTTTTGCATAAATAAAGGCATAAAAGGATTTAAAATTTTTCCATTTATAAAAGTAGATGAGCCGTGGCATGGCGGATATTTATATTATTCCGTTGTCGTATCGGCACACTACTATTTGATTTATTTGTATAGCAGTGAAATTTACGACGAAGTTAGAGAGTATTTTCTACAGAAAAATATAAATATAGACTATATTAAAAAGGACTATACGGTTTTTATCTAGGAGGATATGCGAAGGGGCGGTAAATTTAAAACTAAAATTTCAATATTTTATGGTAGCTGCCACTAAATTTCGTAGCGATACCGAGTGCAAATACGGCGTAATTTTAGCGCTAAATTTTATGCGTAGAAGCGCTTGTTGAAATTCTAACCGCCTGTCGCTGGAATAAAATTTCGTTGGTAGAATTTCGCCTCTGCGATATTTCTATGCGGAATTCTATCGGTAAAATTTCGAAGGTCAAATTTCGCGCCTAAGCTCTCTTAAACCTCGCCCTGCGAATTCCGCCCAAGCGAAATTGCCTTGCGAAATTCCGCCCGTTTATATTCGGCTAAGCTCACACTCGGTAGTATTTTGTCATTTTATTTGCGGAGATTGCTTTGAAAGAGATAAAATCCAAGCTCATCATAGCGTGCTTGGTTGTTACGGCAGGCGTATTTTTCTTGATCGCAGGCGGTGCACTTATGGATAGATCCGAAACTCAGCCCGCGCAAAATTCCACGGTGAGTCGCGCCACAACCTCCGGCAATTCCTCCAATCGGCCGCTAACGGACGAGGATCGCGCTGCACGAGCGAGGTACTGGCACGAAAGGCTGGGCGCCGAGTTAGATTTGGACGAATGCGTAGTGCATGGCGATGAGCGAATGGAGTATTTCTGCAAGCTTTTGCGCTCCAAGGACACTGCGCGTATTCTGGCATTTATGCGAGAGCAGCGCATCACTGCGGGCGATCCGCTGCATTTTGGTATAACGGCGATAATGTATTCTAGCTTTTACAACGATGCAAACACCACCGAGGAGCTGATCTATCACGGAGCGGATATCAACCGCACGGACGATTTTTCTCATTCGGCGCTAAGCTATGCTATCGAAAATAACTCTACCGCCGCCGCGGAAGTTCTACTCAAGCATGGAGCTAGCTTTTCTAGCGTTAAATATGTTCGTCCGTGGCTTGCGACTCCGGGATGCTGCGATGCCTATTTGGTCGCCGATACTAGCGATGCACAGGTAAGGACATATTACGGAACACCTAAAAGCGAGGGTACTAGCGCGGTATCTGATCCGCTCTATTACGCCGTAGCGGGTGGATTTTTGCAGATGACGGAGCTTATGCTTAGTAGCGGCGTAAGACCTGAGATTACCGCTTGGACGGACGATCATTGTATTGCTTTTACGCTCAAGCACCGCAAAGATGAGCGGCAGCCGAACTGCTCCATCTATCAGATGCTGTCGCAACGATATGACGCGAGTATGCTAAATCTGCTACTTAAATACGATTTAGCAGGGCTTCCGGACGATGAGCGTATCCAAAAACAATACGATGACTGCCGTAAGGATTTGGATACGTTGAAAGAGTATAAGAAAATATACCTAGAGCATATGGATAATTATTGTTACGATGAGATTATTTTAGATTGGACTTTATTAAACAGCTCTAGGTATGAGCTGCTTAGATATATGATGACGGAGCGCTCAAAGTATTCGGAAAATGATGTAATCAAGCTTAACAAAGGCTCGCTACCCGATCTTAATAGATGCGGCTCGGTAACGCCAAATACAGCGCTACTTGGTATCTACGATACGCTTATAAAGCGCTACTCTGCGCTCTGCGGCGATGAGCCTAAGGGTGCAGGCGGCTTTGATTTGGATAATTTTTTTAGATATTTGCAATTAGAAAAATTGGAATATTATCTTAAAATAGAGTATAAGGGCAAGGTGATAAGAGTGGAGGAGTACGATAAAATTTTAAGGCGCGATGCGTCTAAGCAGCTAGAGCAAGCGGGATCCAAGACTGCAGATACCGCGTTCGCCAATGAGTAAATTCTATAAAATTTACAGACGCGATTATCGGCTTCGCGGTTGCTATGTATCTTGCAAAATTCTATAAATTACGCCGATTTAAAATTTGCGTCGTTTTGCTTTGTAAAACGCATGGAATTTTGTCGCCATGACGCAAGCGGTTTGCAAAATTCCGGCACGTATGTAAATTTTAAAAATTCCGAGAGTTGCGGCGCGTTAAATTATATAAATTTAGGCGTTAAAATTCTACCGATATAGACACCCGCGAAATTCACCGCTTAAAATTTCGCGCTACAAATTCTTAAATTCCATCTCCAGCTGCTTGCGCCAGTCTTGCAGCGAGCGCTCTGAGCTGAGCGCGTATTTTTCGATCAGAGCGTCCGTTTTACTTAGAAACTCAAATAGCTTGCCCTCCCACACGGTGGGGTTTAGGTTGCTTTGATGCATCGTTTTGATATAGACTAACTCCTTACTAAGAGCCTCAAGTTCGCCTAGATAGCTCTCGCGAGCGCTTTCGTCGTGCAGTTCAAGCCGCTTTAAATCTCGCAGTTTGTCCTCTAAAATATCGCAAAATTTCATATATCTTTGCGAGCTAAGCTCGGGATCTGCGGCGTCTGCGCGCGCAGAAGCTTTTTGGACCTGAAAATATACGAGTGCGCCCACCGCAAGGGCGACTGCGAACATCAAAGCGAAATTAGCCATTTTTTCTCCTTAAGCCGTCCAAGCCCACGACCGCGAGCCCGAACCAAATTAGCGAAAAGCTCAAAATTTTGTAAGTCTCAAGCTCCTCGCCGTAGATAAATACCGCGATTAGCATACTCATGCTGGGGCTGATGTATTGCATAAAGCCGATCGTAGATAGCGGCAGATACTGCGTGCTTACAGCGAAGGTAAGCAGCGGCAAAATCGTAATTAGCCCGCTTGCAAACAGCAGTGCGCCGCTTACGGTAAAGCCGAAGGCGCCGCTTCCTTTCAGCGCGCAGTAGATCAGAAACGCAAGCGCGGGCAGCAGCATCAGCGCCGTTTCGCAAAACAGCCCCTCAAAGCTAGGCACTTTTACCTTCTTGCGTATGAGCCCGTAAAACGCAAAGCTAAGCGGTAGCACGAGCGAGATTATAGGAAGCCTGCCCAGAGCGTAAATTTGCACGCCGATCGCCGCAAAGGCTAGCAGCAGGGAAAGCTTGGCCGCCGCGCTTAGCCGTTCGTGCAGAAACAAAGCGCCCAAAAGCACCGAAAATAGAGGATTTATAAAATATCCGAGACTCGTGGCTAAAATTTGATCGGAATTTACCGCGTAGATATAAATACCCCAGTTCGTGCTGATAAGTAGCCCGGTACAAAGCAACGTAAGGGCGATTTTAGGGGTGCTAAGAAGCCGCGCGACGTTTTTTAAGCGGTGTGTAAAGCAGAGAAAAACGAGCAGTAGTAGGAAGGACCAAACGACGCGATGCGCTAAAATTTGCACCGCGTCCACATCCTTTATGAGCTTGAAAAATATCGGAAAAACGCCCCACATAACAAAGGTGGCAAGAGCAAGCATTAGTCCTTTAGTGCGGTTTTCTTCCATAAAATTCCTTCCAAATTGCCTAAAGGCGCTATTTTAAGATTTTTTGGGTTAATAAAAGCTTATTTGGGTATAATCGTGAAATTTTACGAAACCTAGGAGGGGCTATGAGTTGGAGTAGGACGTCGTGGAAAGATTATAAAATTTTACAGCAGCCGATCTATCAGGATGAAAGTGCGGTGCAGGCCGCTAAGGAGCGTCTTTACAAGTTGCCGCCGTTAATTTTTGCGGGCGAGGTTCGCAACCTAAAGGCCGAGCTCGCGCGCGCCAGCGAGGGCAAGTCGTTTTTGCTTCAAGGCGGCGATTGCGCGGAGAGCTTTAATGATTTTAGCGCGAATAATATCCGCGATATGTTTAAGGTAATGCTTCA
>CAUUSU010000081.1:0-6373 GCA_963547835.1 uncultured Campylobacter sp. | reverse complement strand
ATTTCTGTAGCTTTGGGCGCGTCGATGAGCGGTGCGAAGGCGATGACGGCAAGCTCCGGTCCTGGAATTTCGCTAAAATCAGAGCAGATCGGGCTTGGCTTTATCGCTGAAATTCCGCTTTTAATCGTAAATGTTATGCGCGGAGGTCCTAGCACCGGGCTTCCTACGCGAGTGGCGCAGGGCGATATTTTGCAAGCTCGCAACCCCACTCACGGCGATTTTCAAAGTATCGCGCTGTGCCCGGGCTCGCTAAATGAGGCTTATACGCAAACCGTGCGCGCCTTCAATCTAGCCGAGCGGTTTATGACGCCGGTATTTTTGCTACTTGATGAGACGCTTGGGCATATGCAGGCTAAGGCGATGCTCCCTGAAATTTCGGATTTAAAAATCGAACGCAGGGTGGAATTTAAAGGTAGTCCGAAAGATTATGAGCCTTACGATGCTGCGCCCGATAAGCCTGCGGTGCTAAATCCCTTTTTTAGGGGATACCACTATCACATAACGGGGCTTCATCACGGCGCGAAGGGCTTTCCGACCGAAAATGAGCAGATCGTAGATCGCTCTATAAAAAGGCTTTTTAATAAAATTTCGGCGCATGAAGATGAGATCGTGCAATATGAGGAATTTATGCTAGATGACGCTGATGCTTGCATCATCGCCTATGGCAGCGTTAGTCTAGCCGCAAAAGACGCGATTTTAAAGCTACAAGGACAAGGCGTGCGTGTGGGGCTTTTCCGCCCGATTACGCTATGGCCAAGCCCTGCGCGCAAGCTAAGGGAGCTAGGGGAGAGATTTAATAAAATTTTAATCGCCGAGCTAAATTTAGGGCAGTATCTGCTAGAGGTGCAGCGCGCTTGCTTGAGGGATGATTTTAAGACGCTTCTTAAGGCAAACGGCAGACCGATCAGCCCTAGCGAGATTATCGAGAAAGTAAAGGAGCTTTAAATGGCGTTTGATTACGACAAATATCTAAGAACGGACAAGATGCCTACACTTTGGTGCTGGGGCTGCGGCGACGGAGTGATCTTAAAAGCGATCATCCGCGCGATTGACCGCTTAGGCTGGAGCATGGACGATGTGTGCGTGGTAAGCGGTATCGGCTGTAGTGGCAGGATGTCGAGTTACATAGACTGCAATACCGTCCATACGACGCACGGACGTGCGATAGCTTATGCTACGGGTATCAAGCTCGCAAATCCAGGCAAACACGTAATCGTAGTCACTGGCGATGGCGATGGGCTTGCGATAGGGGGCAATCACACGATCCATGGATGCCGCCGCAATATCGATCTAAATCATATCTTGGTAAATAATTTCATCTACGGGCTTACAAACTCGCAGACGAGCCCTACGACGCCGCGCGGGTTTTGGACGGTTACGGCACAATACGGCAATGTCGATCCTAGCTTTGATGCGGCAAAACTTGCGATTGCCGCTGGAGCAACTTTTGTCGGACGCGAGAGCGTGACAAATCCAGAAAAAATCGAGCGACTTCTAGCCAAGGGCTTTGAGCACAAGGGTTATAGTTTTTTTGATATTTTTAGCAACTGCCACGTAAATTTGGGTCGTAAAAATAAAATGAGCGAGGCGGTGCAAATGCTAAAGTGGCTTGATTCGCGCACGGTCTCTAAAGTAAAATTTGACGCTCTTAGCGAGGATGAGCGAGCGGGGCTATTTCCGCTTGGGGTTTTACACGAAGATAATGAGCACACTGAATACACAAAGGCGTATCAAAAGGTGATAGACGCGGCACAAAGCGGCGAAGCGATAAATTTTGAAGGACTAAGATGAATCAATTAAGATTTGTGGGAGTGGGCGGTCAAGGCGTGATCTTAGCAGGCGAAATTCTAGCTGCGGCAAAGATCGCGCACGGCGGCTATGGAATCAAGGCATCTACGTATACCTCTCAGGTACGTGGCGGACCTACGAAAGTGGATATTATCTTAAGCGATGAAGAAATTCTATATCCTTACGCGAGTGAGGGCGAGATCGATTTCATGCTTGCAACGGCACAGAGCAGCTATGATGCTTTCAAAAACGGCGTGAAAAAAGGCGGCGTGATCGTAATCGAGCCGAATTTAGTAGCACCGAGCGATGAGGATAGGGCAAGCTTTAAAATTTATGAAATTCCAATCATCACCATCGCAAAATACGAAGTTGGAAATGTCATCACCCAAAGTGTCGTGGCTCTAGCGATCGCAGTAGAGCTTAGCCGCTGTATGGACTCAGGGCTAGTAAAAAAGCAAATGCTCCGCTCTGTGCCTGAAAAAACCCGTGCGCTAAATGAAAAGGCGTATGATTTGGGGATGAAATACGCGAGAGAGGTTTTAGATTGAATTTAAAGACTTCATATAGAATTTATGATTAACCGCAAGAGTAAAATTTAAAAATTTTTATAGGTAAGATATAAAGTTTCTAGATTAGAATGTCAAAATTATATAGCCAGCTACTTACATTATTTTTTGATGGGTTGTACTAATTCAAATTGCCCGCCGCGACCTTTTATCTTTTCAAACTTTATAAAATTATTGCCGTTCTTTTATCTTATTAAATTAATCTTATTTCAAAAGTTCTTTGGCTTTTTTCACTGGATTGCATTCGTCGTCATTTAAACACGGCTTCAAACCATAGCTCATCTTACAAGCCAATTTTTTCTTCGAAGGCTCTATCGCCGCATCGCATACCTTTTTAAGATTTACAAATGCTCTTTTTATATTGCCTGTATAGTACAAATCGTGCATTCCTGCGTTTAGGCAAAAATTTAATAATCCGGCATCGCAAGCTTTATTTAGCGCTTTTGTTGCGTCTTCATCTCTGCGCAAATATATTAATAAAATTCCTAATGCACCGCAGCTCTCAAAATTTTTTTTATCGCATTTTGCCAATAAAGTATCTTTTAATATCGAGCAAGCTTCATAATCGCCTTTGTTCCAATCGCATTTATTCGCTAAATTTTTTAAGTTTGTATCGTTTATTGCAGTAGAAATATCAATGTCTATATCGTTTTTTGCTAGCAAGGGCATAGATAAAAGCAATGCTAATGACAAAATTTTTCTCATGGTTATAGTCCTTTGATAATTTCTTTGGCTTTCATTAGCGGATCGCACTTTGCATCTTTAGAGCAGTTTTCAATCTCTTTCCTTATGCTGCAAGCAAGCTTTTCCTCCTCTGAAATTCCCTGTTTGCAAATTTTGTCAAAAACCTTAGCGGCTCTTTCAAGATTTCCCGTAAAAAGTATATCGCTAATGGCAAGATAGGAGCAGTAAGACATGATGTTCGCTTCACATGCCTTAATCAAAGGAGCGGATGAGAATTCATATTGACCCAAATCCGTAAATATTATTCCGACAGCCCCGCAGCTTTCATAATCTCCGCCGTCGCATTTATTAGATAAAATTTCGACTAGTTTCGTGCATGCGCTGTATTTTCCGTTGCCGTTATCGCAAGAGATCGCTAAATCTTTTTCCTCTTGGGTTTGTAAATGATCTATGCTTACCTTTGCCGCAGCGGGGATCGCTGCAAATGCTATTATAAACGCAAGTGCTGAAATTTTAAGATAGAATTTTTTCATCGCCGCTCCATGTTTTTAAGCGGCGATTATATATTAAAGTATTTTAGCGGGCTCTTAAAATTTCGCAGAGTTAAAATTTCGATCGCCCGCAAATTTTAGTGACACTATTTTCAAAAGCCGCGCCGCTTTAAAATTTAAAACATCGCTTTAAATTTTTTAGTGCCACGATTAAATTTCAAATGCCGCTTGACGGCTGAGTAAAATTCGCGACGCACGGAGATGAAATTTTAAAATTTCACCGCAAGCTTTGGGCAGCTTTAAATTTAACATATCGAGTTCTGTTAGCATCCAGAGTTTGGCTGCACCCGCGTTTCGCCGCCCGTGTGGATCAGCAGAGCCTTGCCGCGTCTAAATCTGCACGGCGGATCGGCTTGCACGGATGAGTATTCCTTGCCGTTTAGCTTGTAGATGATGTTGGAGCCTTGCACCGTCTTTTGGGAGTTTTGGATCGCATCTCCGGCGACCGCGCCCACTACCGCGCCGCCTACTAGCCCCACGGTCTCAGCTAAGCGCCTGCTGCTGCTATGTTTGCCGAGCTTATGCCCGATGACCGCACCCGTAGTTCCGCCTGCGACGCCACCTAAAATTTTACCCGTATTGCCCTCGGAGCGCTCTAAGTTGATTTTGGCAGGCAGGACATCGACGATCTCGATCCGATCGCTCTGCCTCATGCGGTTCGTCTCGCTCGCGTCATAAACATCTCCACCATATCGATCCTGCGGGGTCGCGCAACCACAAAGTGCGATCGCTGCGATCAAACATAATGTAAAATTCTTCATGTTTTCTCCTTTGTAATGAGCTTGACGACATTATACTGCGGGTTTTTATACGAGCGGTTAAGCGGCGGCGTTAAAATTTACCGGCTCGCTGCCGCTTAAAATTAGCTGGATACGAGGCATTGTGCCGTATCTGGGCGCCTTATAAAATTTTTATTTCACTCAAAATTTATCTTATTTTGTTAGAATCATTCTTATTTTTAAGGAGAGAAAATGAAAAAACTATTAGTTTACGCCACCAAAGGCGGCGATACGAAGGTCGTGAGCGAATACATCGCTTCAAAGCTCGGCTTTGAGATCAAGGAGGCCAAAGAGCTAAATGAGGAGGATTTGGCGGGCGCTAGCGCGTTTATTTTTGCGGCTTCGACGCACGGCGACGGACAGATCCAGGCTAAATTTGACGACAAATTGGAGCTTTTGAATAAAACTGATTTTGACGGACGCAAGGTCGCGCTCATAGGCGTCGGTAACGTCGAGCGCCACGGCAACGATTTTTGCAGCGGCATGAGTGCGTTTTTGCCGGTGCTTAAAAAGGCCGATCTCATCGGCGCTTGGGGCGCGGAGGGATATAAATTTAAACATTCACGCGCCTTCATAAACGGCAAATTCGTGGGTCTTACGATCGATTTTAAAGGCGACGAGCACTGGCAGGCGAGGGCTGATAAATGGATCGCCGCGGTTAAAGGCGAGTTTTAAATATTTCAGCTTTTGCGCGACTGAGCGAGCTTTGGGCTCATCGAGCCTAAAGCTCGCTAAATTTCCCCATTAAATTCCACGCTCCGCTTGAAAGCGGAGCCCTCTTAAATTTTACTCGCCACAGCGTTAGAATTTCCGCCGCATTCAAGCGCCGCCTGCCCATGCTGCGTAAATTTTATCGCTAGCGGGAGCCGCAAATTCCAACTCGCCGCGCAGATAGCTATAGGTGCCGCGATAAAATTTAGTTCGCGGTAACTTGCGCACTATTCGTGCAATAAACGATAAATTCCGCCCGTGATACTTGCAATACTGCCGGTGCGATAAAATTTCGCTTTCGCGTCAAAATTACGCTCGCGGCACCTATGTATCGCCCGCACGTTAAAATTTCACGCTCTGCTTCCGAGCGGAGCCTCCGCATTAAAATTTTAAAATTTTTAGTTTAAAAAGTCGCTGTGTTTTACAAGCTGTACCGCTTGAAATCGCGCAGATAGGCTAAATTTTATCCCCCCAAGCTCAAAATCTCGCCCGCCAACGCGGCGCTCAATTCAATACGGCAAATTTAATGCGATCGATTTATAAAATCACCGCCCGAGCCTCAAATATCAGCGCCGCATTAGAAAAGTTATTTTATAATAACCGCATATCAAAATTTAAGGCGATCTATGAAAAGGCTTCTAATTTTCGTCATTTTTGCGCTGGCCGCTCTCGCCGCGGCGATCTACTTAAATCTCGATAGGCGCGAAGAGGTCGCGCACAAGGCCTACGGCATCATCGACATCAGGCAGAGCTCGCTTAGCTTCGAGCGCAGCGGTCGCATAAGCGCGCTTTACCGCGACGAGGGCGATTTCGTGCAGGCTGGCGACGTCTTGGCGGCTCTGGATACGGCGGATCTGAGCTATCAAAGACAGGTTCAGATCGCGAGGTGCGACGGGCTTAAATTTAGCTTGCAAAAGCTGCAAAGCGGCTTTCGTAGCGAGGAGATCGAGATGGCGGCGGCGAACGTAAGCGCGCTGCAAAACGCCCTACAGCTCGCTACTTTGACGAACGAGCGCCTCAAGAGCCTAGGCAAAAGCAACTCTGCGTCCAAGCAGCAGATCGACGAGGCGTTTTACTCGATGAAGCGCACGCAAGCCCAGTTGCAAAGCGCCCAGGCCAATCTGCGCCAGCTTCAAAGCGGCTACCGCGGCGAGGATGTCGGCGCCGCCCGCGCAAATTTGGCAAGCTGCGAGGAAAATCTAAAATATCTGAATTACCAAATCGAGACGCAAAGCGTGCTAAAAGCGCCCTTTAGCGGGCAGATCAGAGCGCGCCTTAAGGAGCTTGGCGACAT
>CAUUSU010000080.1:0-6391 GCA_963547835.1 uncultured Campylobacter sp. | reverse complement strand
AGGAACTTTTCGCAAAATTTGAAGGCAGCAAATACGCCTTCGCGCTAGCCTCAGGCATGGCGGCTACGAGCGCTGCATTTGCGCTGCTTAAAAGCGGCGATCGCGTGCTGTTAAATAACAACGTCTACGGCGGCACCTATCGCTACGTAAGTGGAATTTTTAAAAATCAAGGGATCAATTACGACTTGGTGGACGATCTAAATTTGATCAGCAAAATTCCGAGCGACGTCAAAATGGTCTTCATCGAAACGCCATCAAATCCGCTTTTGCGCGTAACAGACATTGAGCGCATCAGCGAGCTCGCGCACAAAAACGGCGCGCTTGTGGTTATGGATAATACTTTTTTGACCCCATATTATCAGCGCCCGCTAGAGCACGGCGCAGACGTCGTGGTTTATAGCGCGACCAAATACATAGGCGGGCATGCCGATCTGATCGCCGGCATCGTTACGACGAACGACGACGAGCTTGCCGCAAGAATTCAGTTTATGAAAAACACTCTGGGCGCGACGCTATCGCCTACCGACGCGTATTCGCTCATACGCGGGCTTAAAACGCTAAGCGTGCGCTTCGACCGCCAGAGCGAAAATACGCTAAAGATAATAGAATTTTTACGCAGCAATCCTGCGGTAGAGGCGGTAAATTTTGCAGGCTCGCATTCTGAGAGCGAGAAAAAGATACAAGATCGCCAAGCCAGCGGCATCGGAGCGGTCATCTCGCTGGTACTTAAGCCGCAATACGACTATAAAACCTTTGCGCGCAGCCTTGAGCTATTTGATCTAGCCGTGAGCCTGGGCGGCGTAGAGAGCCTGATCTGCCACCCCGCGTCGATGACGCATGAGAGCTATCCGCGCGAGCTGCAAGAGCGCATCGGCATCAGTCAAAATTTGCTGCGCCTAGCCATAGGCATCGAAAACGCCGACGATCTCATAGCAGACCTTACCGCCGCGCTAGAAAAATCTAAAAAATAGGCGGCGCGAAATTTGCGCAAGCTCGCGAAATTTCTATACAGGCTTGTAAAATTTACGCGAGCGCGCAGAATTCATGCCAAAATTTAGTCCGAAATCCTTATAGCTTCGCTCGTGAAGCTATAAGGGCGCCGGTTTTTACGGACCGGCACGCAGGGTGGGTTTAAAAAGACCTCCTACCGAACATTTCATTTTCTAAAAATTCCTTTTCGCAAAACCTATGTCTATTTTCTCGCGGGCTAAATTTTGTATGAATTTTCACTCGTTAAATTTTACGAAGCGCGCGGCTTTGCGTAAAATTTAAATTTAAAAATTCCGCCACTACGGCGTTGAAATAAAATTTTAATTTATACGCACGGCAAGATTTATCCAGACCTCTTGCTAAAACACATCGTTTAAATTTAATTCGGATAAATCTATCTAACCGCCGTTTGATATTGCCAAGCGGAGAGCTTAAATTTAATCAAAAATTTAAAGACGGCGGCGATCTGTGCCGCACCACGCCAGCCGCTCGGTCTAAATTTAGAGCGATTAAATTTATCAAACAAGCAAATTTAGGCTCCGTCCTGCTCAAAATTTAAAATTCTACGCGCCGTTTAAATTCCGCTTAAATTTTAGCCGCGCTTTAAATTTAGCGGAGTTACTTCAGCTCGCCCCAGCGCTTGGCGATGTTTAGGCTCGTCTTTAAGGGCACGTTCAGGCTCGCCGCACTTTGCATTATCTCCTGCGCGCGCTCGCCGAAGCTCTGCGCCAAATCGTCCCGCACCTCAAAGATCAGCTCGTCGTGGATCTGCAAAATTAGCCGCGCCTCGCCACTTAGCAGCGGCGAAATCTCAACCATCGCCTTTTTGATTATGTCGGCGGCAGAGCCTTGAAATTTCGTATTCACCGCCTCGCGCTCATAGCTCGCATAGACCATGTTGTTGCGCGCGTTTGCAAAATCGAAGTAGCGCCTGCGCCCAAAAAGCGTGCTTACGTAGCCGTCTGCTTTCGCGTCCGATTTTATGCTTTGCAAAAACTCTTTTATCGTAGAAAACGCCGCGAAATATCGCTCGATATAACCCTTCGCCTCGGCGCGCGCGATACCTAGGCTGTCGCTTAGCTTGCCTGCGCCCATGCCGTAGATGAGGCCGAAATTTATGCTCTTTGCGATCGTGCGGTGCGCGGGCTGCGCATCGCCGAAGATGCTAATCGCCGTGCGAGCGTGAATGTCCTCATCCGCCCTAAACGCCGCCAAAAGCGCAGGATCGCGCGAAAAGTGCGCGAGCAGGCGCAGCTCGATCTGTGAGTAATCAAGCGAGATCAGCGAGTAGCCTTCGTCTGCCAGAAAGCAGTCTCGCACGTCCTTCGCAAACGTGCCGCGCGCGGGGATATTTTGAAGGTTCGGATTTTTGCTCGCTAACCGCCCGGTGGCCGTGCCGGTCTGCAAGAAATTCGATCTGACGCGGTTTTGCGCATCGGCCAGGGCAAGCTGCAGCAGCGGCTCGCAGTAGGTGCTTTGCAGCTTAAACAGCTCGCGGTAGTCTAAAATTTTACCCACCGCGGGATGTAGCGCCGTAAGATCCTTCAGCACGCTTTCATCGGTGCTGTAGCCCGTCTTGGTGCGCTTTGCGGCAGGAAGCCCAAGCCGCTCGAAAAGCACGGCGCCGAGCTGAGCGGGAGAGTTGATGTTAAACTGCTCGCCACAAAGCTCGTAAATTTCATCCGTAAGCGCTCGCAGGGACTTTTCGTTGCGCCCGATTAGGCGCTTTATCATCTCTACATCGATCTTGATGCCGCATCTTTGCATCTGCCAAAGCACCCGCACGAACGGGAACTCAAGCTCCTGCGCGAGCTTAAAAAGCGCGGGCTCTAACAGCCCCTTTAGCTTAAAATATAGCCTCAGCGTCACCCACGCATCCTCGCTCGCATAGATCGTAGCGGCGTCCAGCTCCACGGAGGCGAAGGTCTCGCCCTTTTTGACGACGTCGCCGAAATGCACAGTCTCGTACCCCAGATACCGCGGCGAGATAGAGTCCATCCCCACGGCGTTTGCGGGATCGAGCAGCCACGCTAGCACCATCGTATCGGCAAAGCACGCAGGCGGCTCAATGTTAAAATTATTTTTCACGATCTCAAAATCGTATTTTAAATTTTGCCCCACTACATAACCGAGAAACAGCAAGCCGATCGCGGCCTTTGCGGCGTCCGAAGAAATTTGAGCCGGAGCGCCCAAATAGCTATGCGCGAGCGGTACGTAGTAAGCACGCTCCTCATTAAACGCAAACGAAAAGCCCACGATCTTGGCGCTTTTGCTATCGACGCTAGTGGTTTCCGTATCGAAACTCACCAAGGTCTCTGCGTCGATACTCTCGCACAGCCTCGCAAGCTCCGCTGCATCGGTAATGCAAATAGGCTCAAATGGCGTTTTAAAAGCGCTCTCGCAGCTTTGCCCGCCGCAAGAGGAGCCACTAGGGATAGAATTTTGCCCGTCTAGCCCCCCTACGGCAGCGTCCAAGATAGATCCGCCGCGAGACGACTCTGCGCCGAAGCCCTTCCCGCCCGCGCCCAAAACGGAGCTTTTTGCGCCCGCACTATTGCCCTCGCTCCAAAGATCAAGTCCGTTTTGCTCCTGTAGGTTTAGCGCCGAAAGAAGCCTATTTAGCGCGTAGTCTTTTAAAATTTCGCGGATTTTAAAAAGCGGATTTTGCTGCGGAAATTTCGCATCCTCTAAAGGCGGGATTTCCAGCTCGTCGTAAAGCGTAGCCAGGCGCTTGCTTATGTAGGCGCTCTGTCTCCCTTCTATCAGATACTCGCGCTGTTTGTTTTGCGGCAGGCGGTCTAAATTTGAATAGATCCCATCGAGCGAGCCCCATTCATCTAAAAGCTTCTTTGCTCCCTTGTCGCCGATGCCGCGCACGCCCGGGATATTATCGGCGCTGTCGCCGCAGATCGCTAAAAAATCCACGATCTGCTCGGGATAGACGCCGTAGCGCTGCAAGCACTCCTCTCTGCCGTAAAGCATCTTTTTGCCGTGGCTGTAAATTTTAACGTTTTCGCCGATGAGCTGATACAGATCCTTGTCGGAGGTAACGATGTTGATTTTATGCGTGGCGCCGTACTTTTTGACGACGCTTGCGATGAGATCGTCCGCTTCGTAGCCCTCGCATCCGAGCGAGTAAAGCCCCATCTTTTCGATCATCTCGATGCAGACGGGCAGCTGCTGCAAAAGCGCGGGCGGCGGGGCTTGGCGGTTGGTTTTGTAGTTCGGATCGATATCCGAGCGGAAGGTCTTGCCCTTGCTATCCAGAGCGAAAATTATATAATCGCTCTTAAATTCCTTCGAAAGATTTGCGATGAAGCTCGCAAATCCGCTCACCATGCCGCTGGGTTTGCCGTCTTTGGTTTTAAGCCCGCTCATAGCGTAGTAGAGCCTGAAAAAAAAGCCGAACGTATCGATGATCGTGATGGTCTGCATAATGGTCCTCGGATTTAGAATTTTAACGCGTAGTGTATTAAAATTCGGCTAAATTTACAAATTCCGAATAGGACTTGACCTGCCTCATTTCAAAATTTTAAAATTTGCTATATAATCGCGCGAAATTTTAAAAAAGGATCAAGTATGGATTTTTTCACAGACTGGCAGGAATTCGACGCGGCGGGCGCTACGTTGAAATTTTATAAAAAATCGCAGGGCGGCGTGGAGTACATCGGCTTTGATTCGCGCAAATGCATTCCGCCAGAGCCTATGGTAAATGCGCTGGTGGCGCTAAATTTCGTAAAAGACGAAACCAAAAAGGTCGTCATGGTCAATCATAAATTTCCGATGGGGCTGATCCCAAAAATCGAGTCTAAATTTGACATTGCCCGCGAGGATCTGGACGGAGATGCGGTCAAGCTCACCATGAGCCTAAAACCCGGCGCGGTCAATGAGGGCTTCGATACCGACGCTAAGTGCCACGGCTAGAATAGCTTTAAAATTTAGATGAATATCACGACCTTTTCGCCGCCGTTTCGCATCGTAGGCGGCTATTTCATCTGCGGCTTTATCTTTTTGCTGTTAAGCGCGGCGAGCTTTTTAAAGGCCGATTTCGGCGCGATCCAGGCGCCGCAGACGGCGAGCTTTTTTCACGTATTTTTGCTGGGATTCGTAATCAGCATAATCATTGGAGCGCTCTATCAGCTTACCTCCGTCATCATCCAAAAGGAATTTTTCACCGTCAAATTTGCGTTTTTAAATCTCTTTGCTTACACTGCGGGCGTGGCTCTGCTAAGCGCGGGATTGCTGCTTTCAAGCATCCCTTTGATGCACGCAGGCGGCGGCGTTTTGCTGCTTAGCCTATTTTATTTTACGATCTGCTACGCGCTAAGCTTCATCGGCACGCCCAAATGGAGCTTCCCCGCCGTAGCGCTTGCGATCTCGGCTGCGTTTTTGGCAGTAGGGATCAGCCTTGGCTTTGCCCTCGTGCTAGCGCTTAGCGGCGTGGAGATTTTCGGAGTGTATTTTTCAGAAATTTTATCCTATCACATATACTTCGTGCTGGGCTTTGTATTTTTCGTCATCGTAGGCGCTGCGTGCGTGCTGCTGCCGATGTTTAGTCTGGCGCACGATCTAAGCTTCGCACTAGCAAAAGCTTCACTGGCGCTGTATCTGCTCGCGGGACCGTTTTTGTTAAAAGACTTTGGAATTTTCATCGCATTTACCGCGCTTGCGAGCTTTGCGGCTCAGGCGATCTATATCCTAGCTAGGCGGGTGCGAAAAGCGATCGATTATTGGAATTTAAACGTCTATATCTCGCTGGCGGCTTTGGGATTTAGCGCGGCATTTTGGCTCGCAGGTCGCGCGGATTTGGCGGCGTTTTGGCTGCTATACGGCTTTTTGTTCGCCTTTATCGTCGCGCACCTTTATAAAATCGCGCCCTTTCTCATCTGGTACCACTACGTCTCGCCCTTCGTCGGCAAGCGCAAAATCCCTATGCTCGAGGATATGATAATCAAAAAGATCGCCTACGCAGCCTGCGTGCCGAACGTCTTAGCACTTGCGTGCGCGGGCTTCGGAGCGCTAACGCCCGCGGTTATCTTGCAAGCGGTAAGCATAATTTTGGTGCTAATCAACACCGTAAATATCTTTAACTACATAAAATTCGGAGAGGAAAAATGAAAGTAACGAAGGAGCAAATTTACGACGCGCTTCGCGCCGTAGTGGACCCTGAGGTGGGCTTTGACGTCGTGTCGCTAGGGCTCATCTACGACGTAGCGGTGGATGAGGCAAACAACGCCAAAGTCACAATGACGCTATCGACTCAGTCGTGCCCGCTGCATGAGATGATGGTGGAATGGGTGCGTGCGGGTGCCGAGAGCGTGGAGGGCGTCGGCGAGGTAGAGATCGATCTCGTCTTTGAGCCGATGTGGAATATCGATATGGCGGAGGATCACGTCAAAGA
>CAUUSU010000079.1:0-6402 GCA_963547835.1 uncultured Campylobacter sp. | reverse complement strand
CGCGCCTTGTTTGAGCGCTATCTTTTAGAATTTTTTAGAATTTTTTAGCATTTTTTAGAATTTTTTAGAATTTTTTAGAATTTTTTAGAATTTTGCGAGCGACATGGCGGCGAAATTTTGAAATTTTAAAGCGAGCAAAATTTTGAAATTTTTCGGCGCGAAATTTTAAAATTTACGGCTTACGGAATTTAAAATTTTGCCTCTTTGCCGCTCTGTGCGAAATTTGGTAGCAGTAAAATTTGCAGATAAAATTCCACGCCTAAAGCCGACGAGGGTGCGACAAGATTATGACAAGATTATAATTAAAAGGTAAAATTTGAAAACTGAACTAGAAAATTCCGCGCAAGAAACCCCAGCGCAAAAGCGAGAAGATCCTGGCAAAAATCACTTCAGCGCGCGCAGTCTGTGGCTGATATTCGCCGCGATTTTTAGCGCGGTCGCGGCGACGTTTTGTTGCCTGCCTGCGCTTTTATTTTTGATTTTCGGCGCGAGCTTTTCCATTTTTTCGGGCGCGGAGGCTTTCGGTAACTACCGTGCACCACTTTCTGCGTTAGCGCTTTTTTGCTTCGCGCTCTCGGCATTTTTCTTTTTCAAAAGACCGCGCACATGCTCGCTGCAAAGCGGGCGCAAAAAATGGATTCTGATCTACGCGCTCTTAGGGGCCTTGCTTGCCTTTATGCTTACATATCCCGAAATTTTAGGAGGGCTTTATGCGTAAAATTTTGTTTTTGATGCTTGGATTTACAGTGCTTTTTGCCGACAAAGAGGTTAAAATTTACGTTGAAAAAATCCACTGCCCGCTCTGCACTACGATCGTGCGAAAGGCGCTTTTGCAAACGCCAGGCGTGATAAGTGCGAAGGTCTCGCAGCAGAGCAAAACCGCAACCGTCGCGGCAAAAGATGACGCAAACGAGACCGCGATGCTTGAGGCGATCGCTAAAACGGGCTATGAAGGCGTAATCGTAAAATAAAAATCCCCGGCAAAATTTCGGACTAAATTTTAAATAAAATTCTTGCTAAATTTCGGTAAAATTCATGCGATTTTGCATAAAATTTCATTTTGCGCAGCTTGCCTGCAGCGTAAGCTAGCGCGATTGAAATTCTGCGCGTATTTTGCGGAAGCGCTATGTCGGCGCGGTCGCGTTTAAATTTAGCAGAATTTCGCAAGCGCTTAAGCGAGTGCGGTTGCTTTTAAATTCAACGGGCGTGTCGCAATAACGCGCGGATATAATAAATTAAAAAGGAGCAAACATGCAAAAAAACGAGGTTATAAACGATTTTAAAAAGCTGTGCGAGATACCGCACTGCAGCTGCGAAACGGAGCAGATGAGGGAGTTTTTGGCGGATTTTGCGCGCTGCCTGGGCTTTAGCGTGAGCGTCGATGAGGCGGGCAACATCCACGCCGTAAAGGGCGAGCCTAAAATTTGCCTGCAAAGCCACTACGACATGGTTTGCGTGGGCGCGGCGCCAAATTTAGAGCTCATCGAAGAAAAGGGCATCTTAAGAGCCAAAAACTCGAGCTTGGGCGCTGATGACGGCATCGGCGTGGCGATGATGATGGGCGCGATGCGGGAGTTTGCAAATTTAGAGTGCCTCTTTACCAACGACGAAGAGGTCGGGCTCGTGGGCGCAAACGACTTTAAGGGTAAAATTCTATCGCCAAATTTGCTAAATTTAGATAGCGAAGAGGACGACCGCGTGACGCTAGGATGCGCCGGCGGCATAAACGTGAGCGCGAAAATCAGCGCCGCTAGCGTAAAAAAGAACGGTAAAATTTACGAGATCGGCGTTACCGGGCTTAGCGGCGGACACTCGGGCAACGAGATACATAAAAATATCCCAAACGCAACGAAGCTGCTAGCGAAATTCCTCGCCGAGGAGGGCTGTGAGCTCATCAGCCTTGATTTTGGCGAGAGGAGCAACTCGATCCCCGCAAACGCCGTTTGCAAGGCGCTGTGCGCGCATGAACCAAAGCAGCGCGGCCTGGCGTGGGTAAAGAGCCTAGGCGAGGGCGAAGCGGACGTGCTGGTAAATAGCGGCAAAATTTTGGCGCTAATTAACTCCTTCGCTCAGGGCGTGCGCAGCTACGACACGCAGCTTGGCATGGTAAACGAAAGCATAAATCTCTCGACCGTTAAGCAAAAAGAGGGTGTGATCGAGTTTGACTTTTTCGGACGCGCGATGAAGCGCGAGGGGCTCGAAAATCTGGGCTTTGAGACTAGCACTCTAGCTAGCGCGCTGGGCTTTGATGTGAGAGTGGCCGACCGCTCGGCGAACTGGGCGCCGTGTATCAGTGACTTCGCGCATCTGGTGCTTGAGGAGTTGCAAAAACAAAAGCCGCAAGCGAAATTTACCGCCGTGCACGCTGGCCTTGAGTGCGGCGTATTGGTCGCAAAACAGCCCGAGCTGCAAGCCTGCTCCATAGGCCCAAACATCCACTCGCCTCACTCGGTAAACGAGCACTGCGAGATAGCGTCGGTGGAGATGATGGCGGAGGTGGTGAGAAACATCGTCGCTAGGCTTCAATAGTTTGGAAAGGCTTGTCTTTTGAGCGTCTTTGAATGAGTTTGAAATTTTAAGTCTGCGACAGACTACCTGTCTAGCCTTGACTTAAAATTTCTGCACAGCATTCAAATCCATCTCAAAAATACTTCGCCTTTAAATTTGCGGTGATTTGCCTCGAGAGTGATTTTAAATGAATTTTTGCCTCGCTTTGCTCGCAACTGCAAGCAGAACGCAAATTTTCGCTCCGCAGGCTATATGACGGGACCACCCGCCGTAAATAGCAAATTTAAAAGGAGATAAAAATGGAAAACCATATCAAAAATTTTCTGCAAAATTGCGAGCAGATCGTTAAATCACAAGCAAAGAAATACGAAAACCGTAGCCCTTTCGCAACTAAAATTCCACCCGTTTTTATACTGCCTTATGATGAATTTGAGAAAAAATACGGCTCAAATTTATATTTGGATAGTAGTTTTGACGTGCTGGTGTTTGACGGCGATCTTAGCCTGTCGGGAGGCACGATAAATTCCGCTTGGCTTAAGGATAAATTTAGCGAAGTGGGCGGTAAAAATAGTGCACGAGCGATGTTTGTTAACGGAAATTTATCCACCGGCGGCGATATCATCGATGATGATTATCTGTTTTTACAGGTCGCCAAAGATACGGCGTGTAATTATCTGCATTCGCAGGACGGCGTTATCGCAATCGGCGGCAATCTAACGGCGCTTTGGGGTATAAGCGGCGAATACAACGACGGAGTGTTGCAAGTTTTTGGAAAAACGCAAGCGCCGTATATCGTTTCAAACGACCACGCGATGCCTGATCATAGCGCTAGCGAATGCGTCTATATCCTAGACGGACGGATCGGTCAAAGCTACCTAGGCGCGCTTGATGGCTGGGAATTTTTTGAAAATTGCGAGCTAATGTTTAAGGATGGAATTTGCGTAGATGAGCATCAGATCGATATTTCTACCTTTTTTAAATTCGTAAAAAAGGGCGTTAATCCGCTGGTGGATTTTAAAACTTTTGAAGCTAGAAAAGCCGCCTGGGACGAAGAAAATGAAGAGCAGGAGCCCGAATGCGCAGGCGATCTGCCTAAAAATTCCGAGACTATCGCCGAGACGATATATTTAGAAAATTTCAGCGGCAGCGATGAGGAGCTATACGAGTATATGGCGGGCGAATTTGGGGCCATAGAAAAAATAGACGATGAAAGCGAAAAATATGCTTATGGCGGTAGGGCCTTCGAGCTATCTATCATTGCGGCGAGAATGGCGGAAAATTGGCGGCTGATTACGCGGCGTTATTCTGTGCGGCAGATAGACGAGCTGCGCAAAATCATCATTAAGAGCGCGACGAATTTAGCCGATTATTTTTTAAAGATCGGTGATAAAAAACAGCTTGCGTTCATCTATGAATTTTTAAACGATGATGCGGTAAGCATCGAAAAGGACGAGCCGTTTTTATACGAAACGCTGGTGCGCGCGGGCTTAGAGCTGCAAGATTACGATAACGCTTACACATTGGTATCCGTCATCGATAAAAAGTCCGAATTTCTGCCGCAGGAGATAGTAAAAAGCATCGCGGACGTGATTAAAAGCGAAGGATACCGGGCTTGGCTGGCAAAGCAGTAGACCTCAAAAGCAAAATCGCAGATTTGCTAAAAGATAAAAATCAAAGAGGCGTTTATAAAATTTCAATCTAAATTTTTCGCGCCATATTAAGCCGAACGTCTGCTATAAAGCGGGTTTAAGCAAGGCGTCAAAATTTTAAAATTCCGTCAAATTTAAGTGCGTAAATTTAAGCTCGCATTTGCAGGCTGAAATTTTACGGAAAATTCTTATCCTTACTGCTGCACAGCTCGTTTAAAAAGCACTCCTTGCAGTTCGGCTTTATCGCCTTACAGGTGTAGCGGCCGAAAAGCACCATCCCTTGGTGCAGCTTGCCGAGGTCTGTTTTAAAAGCCTCGCTCAGATCGCGCTCCGTAAGCTCGGGCGTCTTTGCACGGCTCAGCCCCAGGCGATGCGCGACGCGAAAGACGTGCGTATCCACCGCCATTACGTTTGCGCCCGCGCCCTCCAAAAGCACGACGTGAGCGGTCTTTTGCCCCACGCCCGCAAGAGATTTTAGCCCCGCTTCATCAAGCGGCACGACGCCGCCGAAATCACTAACCACCGCCTGCGCCATTTTGATTAAATTTACCGCTTTGTTGTTGTAGAAATTGCACGAGCTGATTAGCAGCTTTACGCTTGCCAGATTAGCCTTTGCAAGCTCTGCAACGCTAGGAAATTCTGCAAAAAAGCGCGGCGTGATCAAATTTACCCGCTTGTCGGTACACTGCGCGCTTAGCATCACGCAGACCAAAAGCTGATAAGTGTCTTTAAATTTCAGCTCGCTGCGCTCTTGCGCGAAGTTTTGTAAAATTCTCTTTTTTATCTCTAAAATATCTTTTTTACTTCTCATTTGCATTTCCTCAAGGCGTAATTCTACCCTAAAATTCTAAAGTACAGTTTGATTGTTAACAACTTTGAGTTATAATCGCCGTTAAAATTTTTTTAAGGAATTGTGATGAAAAAAGTTTTATTTACAGCACTTAGTTTGGCTGCCGCTATCAGCCTTAACGCTACCGTTTACGCTACCGTAAATGGCAAAGACGTAACTGAAAAAGAGCTTGCTCCGCTACTTCAAGGCATAGGCAATGTAGATATCGCTGCTCTTAATGCCGATCAAAAAAAGGAGCTTATCGATAAAGGCATTGATCTGATGCTGCTAACGGATGAAGCTAAAAAATCGGGCGTTATGGACGAAGATGTTTATAAAAAAGAGCTTGAAATCGTAAAAGATAACTTAGCGCTTCGTGTATGGCAGGCTAAAGAAGCCAGTAAAATAAATATCGACGATAAAGAAATAGCCGATTTTTATAACAAAAACAAGGCGCGCTTTACCGAGCCTGCGAGAATCAAAGCGGCTCAGATCGTCGTTAAAACCGAAGCTGAGGCAAACGATATTATTAAGCAGTTAAAAGGGCTTAGTGACAGTGCGCTATTTACTAAATTTGCAGAGCTTGCCAAAGCTAAATCTATCGATCCGCAGGCTAAACAAACCGGCGGCGAGCTAGGCTGGATGCCTAGCGATCAGGTCAAGCCTTTTGCCGATGCGATCTCTAAGATAAAAGATGGTCAAATCACTACTAAAGCAATTAGAAGCAGAGTCGGATATCACGTCGTGTTAAAAGAGGAGTCTCAAGCTAAAAAGCAGTTAAGTCAAAGCGAGGCAAAGCCTTTTATTGAGCGCGTGCTTAGACAGCAAAAAGCTGCGAAGATAGTCGAGCAAAAAGCGGCAGATCTTCACAAAAACGCTAAAATCGAGTATAAATAATATAGGAGCTAAAAATGGGCGTTTTAGATATAGTAAAACCGGGCGTTTTAAGCGGCGATGACGTAAGTAAGGTCTATGCGTATGCGAAGCAGCAGGGCTTTGCGATCCCTGCGGTAAACGTAGTGGGGAGCAACTCCATAAACGCCGTCTTGGAAAGCGCTAAAATTGCAAATTCGCCCGTAATAATTCAGTTTAGCAACGGCGGCGCAGCGTTTTATGCGGGCGCTACTTGCCCTAATGCCGCAGTTTTAGGCGCTATCGCAGGCGCACATCAAGTGCATGCTTTGGCAGCTCATTACGGCGTCGCGGCGATTTTACATACCGATCATGCCGCAAGGAAGCTGCTCCCGTGGATCGACGAGCTTATCAAAGCTAATACCACTCATAAAAAAGCTCACGGTGTGCCGCTGTTTAGCTCGCACATGCTTGATCTTAGCGAGGATGATTTGGAGTTAAATTTAGCCACCTGCGAGAAGTATTTGGAAATTTTAAGCGATCTTGGAATTTCGCTTGAGATCG
>CAUUSU010000078.1:0-6473 GCA_963547835.1 uncultured Campylobacter sp. | reverse complement strand
AACCAACCACGTTTGGAACGGCAAGCAAGTAGCTTCTCTGCACTGCTTGTACGAGCTTACGGGCGGCAAAATTCCAAGCGATGCACAGGTAGTAGATACGAAAAATCTAAATTTGATCGACGTAAATAAAGCCTTTTACGTCGTGGGCAGCAAGGTCAAAGGCACGATGACGCGAAATAGTAAATACGCCTTTTCAACCGAAGCCGACGCGAAGGAATTCCAAGCCGAAAACGGCGGCGAGATAATGAATTTCGCCAAAGCCTACGAGATTGCAGGGCAGGATTTCGAGGGCGATAACAAGATGATTAAAGCCAAGCGCGAGGGCGGCGTTTACGCGCACGGCAAGGAATTTTACGAAGCAAACTGCGCTAAAACGGACGCCAAAAGCTTCAAAGCCATCTCCGAGCTTAAAGCTCATCTCAAAAAGACTTGCGACGCAAAGGGCGCTAGCAAGGCTCCAGAGTACGACAAACACCTGCAAGCCGCAGCGCTATATTTGTGGGATGCGCCGGCAAATTTAGGCAGTAGCGATAAAAACGCAAAAGCGAAAAAGCCTGAGAAGATCGTCGTGCCCGAGGGCGCTAAATGCCCGGTCTGCGGCATGCTAGTGGGCAAAAACCCTAACTGGGCGGCGATGATAGAGATTCAAGGCGGCGAGAATTTGTATTTTGACGGCGTGAAAGATATGATGAAATACTACTTCCAAAAGGGCAAGAGCTTTGATAAAATTTACGTAACCGACTACTACAAGTTACACAAGATTGATGCTAAAAGCGCCTTTTTCGTGCTCGGCTCCGACGTCTTAGGACCGATGGGCGATGAGCTCATTGCGTTTGATAGCGAGAGCGCGGCTAAGACCTTCGCTAAAGATCACGGAGGCAAGAGCGTGCTTAAATTTGACGAAATTCAAGAGAGCGTAATAGAAGGGCTATGAGGCTCATTTGCGCTTTAATGATCTTTTTTGCCGCCCTTTACGCGCTCATTGCGGTGCATTATGTAAGCTTTGATCGCGCAAAGAGCGAGCAGTGTCTGCAAAAGCTCGCGCGCGAGATAAAGGACGTGCGGCTCTCAAGCAGCTTTAAGAGCAAGGCCTACGCGGAGTTCGTCTATGATAAGTAGAAATTTCATCGACTACTCCGTAACTCTGCTGCGAAAAGACAGAGCCGATCACTCCTTTAGCTTTGCGATATTTGCCTTTATCGTTTTTATTTTAAGCTCGGTGCTTTTCATCTCGGGCTCCATTCAAAACGATCTTGAAAAGGTCATCAAGCTCAGACCCGACATCGTCGTAGAGGCTCTGCGCGCGGGCAAACGCGACCTGATGCACGACGGCTATATCTACGACATCTCTAAGATCGCGGGCGTCAGCGAAGTGCAGGGCGCCGTGGACGGGATGTATTACTTCGCTCAAAAGCGCGTTTGGTTTCATATCGTAGGCGACGAAAGTCTGAGCGAAAACGAAATGGTCGTAGGCGAGGGGGTGAAGGCGGCGATGGGCGAGTGGTACTACGAGGACGAGTTTCACTTCCTAACCGAACAGCGCCTAATCGCGATTAAGATCAATAAAATTTCGCCGCATGAAAGCAGCATCGTCTCAAACGACGTGATCTATCTCAACCCCGATACCGCGCGCGAGGTGCTAAGCCTGAAAGAGGGCGAATATACCAAGCTCTACGTAAGCGTGCCCAATCCCAACGAAGTAAGCGAAGTAGCGCTTAAGATCGTAAATTTATACCCCAATACGGAAGCTCTTAGCGCCGAGGACGCGGTAGCTGAAGTGAGGCATTTGTATTATTACAAGGGCGGGATCTTTATGGTGCTTTACGCCGTGGCGATGATCTCGTTTTTCATCTTGCTGAAAAATCAAATTTCGCTCGCATACGGCGAGAAGAAAAAAGAGATCGCGATCTTGCGCAGCATCGGCTTTTGTATAAAGGACATCATCGCGATGAAATTTATCCAAAATTTCATCGTCTCGCTAAGTGCGTATCTGCTCGGCGTCGCGGGCGCGTATGCTTATGTTTTTGTTCTAGACGCACCGCTTTTGCGCGATATATTCTTAGGCGGCGAGCTGCGAAATTTCATCACCTTCACGCCTGCGATAAATTTTAATATGCTCTTTTTGATCTTCGTCTTTAGCGTGATCCCGTTTTTAGCGTTCGTCATCATCCCATCCTGGCGCATCGCTATCGGCGATATGAGCGAGGCGGTCAAATGAGCAAGATAGAGATCAAGCAGCTTTGCAAAATTTACAACGAGGGCAGGGCGAATGAGTTTCGCGCTTTAAAAAACATAAGCCTAAGCGTCGAAGAGGGGCAGATCGTAATCTTAAAAGGGGTCAGCGGCAGCGGCAAAAGCACGCTTCTATCCATCATAGGCGCGCTTTCTAAGCCGAGTAGCGGCGAGGTTTTGGTGGATGGCGCAAACGTCTCCAAGCTCGCCGATATCGAAAGCTCCGCGTATCGCCACAAAAAAATCGGTTTTATCTTTCAGTCTTTCAACCTGCTTGAGGCGCTTAGCGTCTATAAAAACGTCCTAGCGCCGCTTAGTCTTGAGCGGCTGAGCGGAGATGAGCTTGGCGCGCGCATAGATGAAGCGATGCAGATCGCCAATATCGCGCATAAAAAAGATCAGATCGTCTCGAGCCTTAGCGGCGGCGAGAAGCAGCGCTGCGCTATCGCAAGGGCGCTCGTGATGAATCCGCAGATCATCTTGGCCGACGAGCCGACGGCAAATTTAGACAAACAAAATTCGCTCGGTTTCATCGAGATGCTCTCAAAGCTCAAAGAGCTTAAAAAGACCGTTTTGATCGCGACGCACGACATACTTTTCGACGAGCTAAGCTTCGTAGATCGATACGTCTTTTTAAAAGATGGGGAAATTTCTGCATGAGCGTATTTTTGTCGGGCAGCGTAATCGCGTTTTTGGCCGTGGAGTTGATCGTAATAGCACTGATGGCGATCTCGCAGTTTTATATCGTGCGGATCATGCGCTACTGGGACTTTAACGCCACCTCAAATTTACAATACGCCCTGGAGAAAAGAAACTATCTCATCAACACCATTTTGTTCTTCACGATAGCGTGCAAGATCATTTTGTTTATATTTTTTGCGCTCTGCCTAAACGAGCTCTCTTCGGTTGTGCCGGGCGCGATGTGCTCCGCAGGCGTCGTGGGCTCGAACCGCTACGGCAATATCCTGCTGCTTTTAAAAATTTTACTGATCTTCGGCTTTGGGCTCTGGCTTATTTTAAACAGCCTCGATCTTAAAGCGGGCAAATTTCCATACCTAAAACGCAAATATCTGATCTTTACCATCCTTTTTGCGGGCGTTTTGGCGGAGTTTATTTTAGAAATTCTATTTTTTATCAATATCCCGTTGCGCGTGCCGGTGTTTTGCTGCTCGGTCGTATTTCGCGCGCCGAAGCTTCCGTTCGGCTACACGCAGACGCTTTTGGCGACCTTTTTCTACGCGATATTGGGCGCCATTTTGATCTTAAATTTCTTAAAGCAGTCGATGGCGAGCTTTGCTCTGAATTTGCTCTTTTTGTTCGTCGCATACTACGCGATCACCTATTTTTTCGGGCTTTACGTTTACGAGCAGCCCAATCACAAATGCCCGTATTGCATGCTTTTGAAGGATTATTACTTCGTCGGCTATGCGATCTGGGGCTCGCTGTTTTTGGGTATATTTTTCGGCATCGTGCCGTTTTTAACGGAGCTCATCACCAAGCGCGCCTACACCCACCTGCTTAAATACTCCTCGTTCTGGCTCATTCTAAACGCGCTCATCTGCAGCGCTTACGTCGTCAAATACTACTTCGTGCGGGGCGCGCTGCTATGATTAAGAAAATTTTTGCCGCGGTTTTGCTCGCCTGCGTGATGGGGCTACTCATATCGTCTATGGATATAGCCGAATCCAAAATCTCCGTCCGCCACGGCAACACCGATAAGCAGCCGCTGCAGATCGAATTTGGCAAATACCTATGCCACGAGAGCGGCACGGTGATAAACGATCTGTACAACACCGCCCAGGCCGTTATGCCAAACGGCGATACATATTTTTTCAACGACATCGCAAATGTCTTTATGTGGCTGATGCGGCAAAAAAACAGAGATGAGATCGTGGTGTGGGTTTATTCGCAAGACACCGAAAAATACATCATCGCCAAGGACGCCTGGTACTCGCGCGTCGAGATCACGCCGATGGGCTACGGCTTTGGCGCGTATGAGTTTCACAACTACGGCAGGAGCGACTACTACTACGACGAGATCGTGCTGTGTGCCGCTCGCGGCGAGACGCTGCTAAATCCGCTCATCAACATCCTGCTTTCGGAAAATAAAATTTAGCCTCGCGGCGGATCGGAAAATGAAATTTGATCCTGCGGTGGATCGGAAATAAAATTTAGCCGTGCGGCAGATATGAAATAAAATTTAACTCCGCAGCGGGCGCGACTTGTCGCAGATACGACTCGCCGCTTAAATTTTATTCGCGTGCGGCTTGAATTTTACCCGCGCCCGCACCTTTTATTAAATTTTACCCGCTGCCGCTTTCGTTAAATTTAGCTCGCGTCCGAGTTTGCGTTCGCTCGCAATTATTAAATTTGCTCGTATTTGCCCGAGCTCGCGCCCATTTGTCTTAATTGAAATTTAGCCCGCCTACACCCGAACCCTCACTCATTCGTCCTCATGGAATTTAGCTCGCATTTACCCGAACTCGCATCGGCTTACTCTCGTTAAATTTGACTCACACGCACCGCTTGCTCGTGCCTGCTGTTTCGTCCGCGCCGCCGATTAGTTTAAAATTCCAGGCCGCACTCGCTCGTTAAAATTTCATGTTTGTCCGCACGTTTCAAATTTTAAAGCCGCGCCGTACTTTTTAAAATTCCAAGCCGCATTCGTCCCTACTCGCTACGTAAAATTTTACCTGCTCTCGCCGCTTGCGTTAAATTTAGCTCGCGTCTGTTTGGACATCGCCCGTCGCGCGATCAATAAATTTATATCAATACGGGCGCCGAAATTTTAAGCTATAATGGCGCCAAATTCCACATTAAAGGAGCGAAAATGAGCGAAATTTTAGATCAGACGCTGGAGTGCGCGAAAGAAATTTTAGGCGCCCAGGCGCTGGATCTTAAGATAGAGCGCGCGGTCGTGGGCCTGTTTTTTAGCGGCGTGAAGCTGAGCGGAGGCGCGTGCGGGCTTAGCTATACGCCGCTAAAGTCCCTATCGGGCGCCGTTTGCTGCCCCTCGCAAGCAAGCGCGATGCCCGATTCGGGCAATATCGAGGGCAAGAGCGTGCGCTATCTGCTGCGCGATCTAAACTCCGCCGCGCCGCTTAAAAAGACGCTCGCGCTCGCCGCGCTAAATGCGCTTGGAAGGGCGTGTTTCGATAAAATCCGCGCAGATTACGACGTGAAATTCGGCGCCGATCCCTTTGAGCAGCTGCAGATTGAGCGCGGCAGCTTTAGCGTCGTCGTGGGCGCACTGGTGCCCTACATCAAGACGCTGATGAAAAAGGGCGCGGATTTTAAAATTTTAGAGCTTGACAAAAGCACGCTCAAGCAGGCCGAGCTGCCGTTTTACCTGCCTGCAAGCGAGGCCGCAAGCGTCGTGCCGCACGCCGATAACGTGATAATTACGGCTACGACGCTCATCAACGATACGCTGGATGGGCTTTTGCGCCTGAAAAAAAGCGGCGCCAAGCTCGTGCTCGTGGGGCCTACCACGCCGTTACTGCCGCAGGCGCTGTTTGAGCGCGGCGTGGACTTTGCGGGCGGCACGCTCGTGCGGGATGCGGACGCGGTGCTCGATATCATCGCGCAGGCAGGCTCGGGGTATCACTTTTTGGGTAAATTTGCCGATAAAATCACGATTTGCAAGGGCTAGGGCGCGGATTGAAATTTTAAAATTTGCGCGCAAGCGGCTTTACTGCGAATTTTTATAGATTTGCGCGAACGTTTTAAGAGGTCTTTTTTAAAAAACGATGTAAAATGTCCGCTTTAGAAATGAGAGGAGCTATAGATGAATAGCAAAAGACGAAATGCGATGAAATTTAGCCTAGCATGCGCAGCTTCGCTACTTTGCGTCGGTACCGCCTCGTTTGGGGCGAGCTTAAATTCGAAGGAGAAAAATATGCGAAAGTGCGTCTATATCGTGCACGGCTACGACGCTTCGCCTAAAAGCCATTGGTTTGCCTGGCTCAAAGACGAGATCGAAAAATCGGGCGCGAGCGCGGAAATTTTAACGATGCCTACGCCTGCGCACCCAAGGCTTGATGAGTGGCTGAAAACTCTGCGAGAAAGCGTAAAATTTGAAGGCGAAGTTTATCTGGTCGGACACAGCCTCGGCTGTCCTACTATCTTAAATTTCTTACAAAGCAGTGCCGCAAGGGGCGCAGTAGAGGGCGCCCTGCTGGTCTCGGGGCTTGCAAAGCCGCTTAGCGATCCGCAATTTAAAATTTTAGACGAGTTTATGG
>CAUUSU010000077.1:0-6538 GCA_963547835.1 uncultured Campylobacter sp. | reverse complement strand
TCGCCTCGTGGAGTTTGCGCAGGATTTGGAGTTTGACTTGCCTGCGATTCGGGCGTATCTGCAAGGGGAACTAGCTAAATTTGAGCTTGAGCGCCTCGGTTCGCTCGTGCTTGGTTGCACGCATTTTAACTATTTTAAGGACGTTTTGCGCAAAATTTTGCCGTCTCACGTGCGCATCATCGACGGCATCGACGGCACGCTAAACCGCCTGGCAAGCGAGCTAGGCGGTGAGCTAAAGCTTGCGCGCGGTGAGGATTTGCCCTCGCGGACAACTAAATTTAACGCGGGCGGCGAAGTAGAATTCGATACGAATTCATCGGCGCAAGCCCACAAATTTGGCGCGGAAGGGCGAGGCGCAGGCGGCGAACAGAGCGTAAAAGGCAAGAGCAAGCAGGGCGTAGAAGGTCGCGATAATAGCGGCGGTGGGCGCGACACAGAAAGTTGCGGCGAGAGCAAGCCCGATATGATAGAGCAAGGTACGAGCAGACTTCATGCAGTGTCGTGCGGCGCCAGAAAAAACAGCGCAGTGGGGTATGATGAGTTTTCTAACGCGGATGAGCACGGCTTCAGCATGGATACTTCGCGCGACGTAAAATCGCAGGTTTGTGCGGATAAATTTGACGCAGACGGTGATATAAAATTTAGCGCAAATTCACAAACGGGCGAACTTGATGCCAGCGAGCGCGACGGCAGGCTGGCAGGCGATGCGCACGACGTAGAGCAGTGCGGCGAAGACAAACGCCGCATGTCGCCGCGCGCCGTAGATGCGAATTCACAGCTCAAGCTTTATTCTCGAGACGGCGCGGATTTGACTTTTGAATTTGAGCCGCGAAGCGAAGAGGCGGGTATTTCACGAGTGAATTATCCAAACGGCAACAGCGTGGAGTATTTTTACTCGGGCAGGGCGCTAGATGCGGCGCAGCTGCGCAAAGTAGAACTGTTTTTAAAGCGGCTCGATGCGATGCGAGCAATCGACTAGGCTACGCGCCCGTGCGTCGTAGATCCGTAGCGCAGGTTGGGATTCCAGTGCGTCATAAATCACGTCAAATTAAAATTCCTGTTCATCGCGGATCGCACTACGCGACTTAAAATTTAGATACGTGGTGGATTACTCTGCGCAAGTTAAAATTTTGATGCACTATAAATCGCAGCGCAGACTCAAAATTTCGCCGCTTCGTAAATCGCACCGCATAGACTAAAATTTCGGCGCGCTAAAAAATTTAACTCGGCTTGATGATTTAGAAGCGACTTCGCGCGGTGCGCGAAAGTTAAAATTTTACGGGGCAAATCTGCCTTCCGCCGCCCAGCACGTAAATTTAAGATTTAACGCACAACGCCGCCGTCTGCCTTGAAACCGCATAGCGCAAGCCAAGCGCCGCCGTTGCCACTAATTCTTTGAATTTCATAGCGCGAGCCGAGATCGCTGTTTGCAGGAGTAACCTCGCGCCGCACGAACTATCGCTGCGGATTTGAAATTTTAAATTTAGACTAGGGCGCGGATAAAGTGCGCGCGAGGTTAAATTTAGTGCGCCGCACAAACCGCCGCCGAGTGAAATTTAGACTAGCCACGCGGCGTAAATTTTAAAATGATTAAATTTTAAGGCGCCGCGCAGCCCGTAAGTCTTTTCTGCGCTAGCCAAAAGCTCGCAGGCTTTAAAATTTGAAATTCTAAAATCCGTAAAGCAAGATTTCGCGCCGTATCGTTTCGCAGGCGAGATTTATACCGCAAAATTAAGCGCCGCCCAGAGTAAATTTACCCCACCGAAAGCGCGGGGTAAATTTAGAATACATTAAGAACGTAAGAAAGGAGGATTCAACATTAAAATTATTTCCTGGCTATTTTTGATATTCTTTAATTCGAACGCGGTGCATCCGGTATTACCAGACGATTCTTGGATCTGCTCAAGAAAACAGCGTCGTGGGCATGCCTTAAATTAACGGCTTCAACACTATTTTCATCGGCTGGAACTTTCTCTTTATATTTTTCTATGATGGCCTTAGCTTCGTCCAAGTGTTCCATATAATACTTGACCGAATACGCCATACTCTTTTCCTCTACGACTGTTTTAGCATTCACGCAATTTTTATAGGAGTTGCTTCCGTCTTTAAGAGTATTGAAATCACACTTTGCGTAAACCTCTTTAGCCTCATTTAGATGAATGTCGTAATATTCCTTGGTCTTTACCTCGGTATCATCGCCGCAACCAACTAATAAAGCAGCTAACACCCCCCCCCAGAGGAACATCTTAGGATTTTTCATTTCATTCTCCTTGTTTGAAATTTATCGAGTATTCTGCTATCCGGTTACTTTAAAAATTTTGAATTGCAGGCGCACACGCTATTTTAATGAGGCTCGTTAAATTCGGCTTTTAAATTTGCCCGCGCTTTTTGGAATTTAGCTTTTAAAATTTTACTCGCGCGACGGAATTTTACAGAGCGGAATTCTGCGGGATAAAGCAAAATTCCGCCAGGTAGAATTCCGCATCGCTGCGGAATTCAAAATTTAAAAGCAAATTTAAAATTTGCGAGAGCTACTCCTCTATCTTTTTACCTGCGAACCGCACGAGAGCCCACGTAACGGCAAGCCCCATCGGTAGCGCGATCCAGACGCTAAGTCCTAGCGCTACGGGCAGATAACCCACTACGGTGGCGACCGCACCGACGGATAGAGCGTAAGGCATCTGCGTCTTTACGTGCTCGATATGATCGCAGCCCGCGCCCATCGACGAAAGGATCGTGGTGTCCGAAATCGGCGAGCAATGATCGCCGAAAATCGCGCCGGTTAGCACACCCGAGATATTTACGATCATATAGGCGTGAAGCGCATCGCCCGAAAGCCCGTAGTGAAGTCCCACAGCGTTTGCCAAAGGTATGGCTAGCGGCATTAGAATTCCCATCGTGCCGTAGCTCGTGCCCGTCGAAAAGCTAATGAACGAGCCCAGCACGAAAATCGCTACCGGAAGCAAGAATTTCGGCGTATTTTGGCTCAGCATATCGACTAGATAGCGCGACGTGCCGAGCTCTTTGATGACAGAGCTGAGCGACCAGGCAAGTAGCAAGATCACGATCGTAACGATCATCGTCTTCCACCCCTTGATCCACGTAGAGATCGCCTCTCTGACGTCAAAAATTTTGCGGTAAACGCTCATAAATATAGACACGACCGTAGCAAGAAGCGCCGCTTGAAAAAGCGCGACCGACGAGTTCGCGTTGCCGAACGTCGCCTGAAGCGTCGCAAAGCTTAGCGGAGCGGCTTTTGCGGCTGCTAGAGCGTCGCCTTCAAGCTTGCTTAGCCCGCTAAAATAAAAGCTCGCAAACGCACCGCAGATTAGCACTATAAGCGGGATAACGGCGTTTGAAGCCTGCAGCTTGATCCCCTCTTTGGGCTCTAGCGTTTTATCTTCGAGCTCGGCGATATTTGAGTTTTTAGAGTGAATTTCGCCGGTCGCTGCGCGCCTTTCGGCAGAGAGCATCGGCCCGAAATCTCTACGCATGAACGCTACGTAAACCACGAAAGCGAGCATGAAAAGATTGTAGAAGCGATAGGGCATGGTCTGCACGAAGATCGAGAAGGCGTTTACGTTTTGCACGCCGATCTGATCATAACCCGCTCTTATCAGAGAGACCTCAAGACCTACCCAGGTAGAAATTAGCGCGATGCCTGCAATCGGCGCGGCGGTGGCGTCGATGATGAAAGCGAGCTTTTCGCGGCTAACTCTAAATTTATCGGTGATCGGCCTCATGACGGGGCCTACGATTAGCGCGTTTGCGTAGTCGTCAAAAAATACGAAAAGACCCATAACCCATGTTGAAATTTGCGCCGAGATCCCAGTTTTAGCGCGCTTGCTAATCCAGAGCGCCACTGCTTTCGTGCCGCCCGTCCTGCTAATCAGCGCGACCACGCCGCCGATACAAAGCACCTGCAAAAGCACGCCTGCGTTGCCTTTGCTAGCCATCGAGCCCACCACGCGCGCGACCAGATCGGTAAAGCTGCCCACAAGCGCGGAGATCGGATTGTCGTTAACGACTGCTAGCATATAGGTGCCGCTAAAAACGCCGATGAAAAGCGATAAAATCACCTCTTTGGTGATAAAGGCAAGCGCGATCGCCACGACGGGCGGCACCAGCGTCCAGATGCCGAAAAGCTCGGCATTATGCTGCCTGGTCGCGTCATCTACCGCAAACGCGGCAACCGATAAAAACATTAGTAATAGAATTTTTTTCATTTTCTCGCCTTAAAATTTAATGCTTTTCGATAAAAAGCCCGGCCCAGCTCTGCTGCGTCGCCATCGCCTCTACGACGTTGATATTTACACGACGGGGCATCGCTAGGCAGCTTAGCACGATCTGCGCGATATCCTCTGGCAGGATCGCATCGACCCCCTCATACACGGCCGCAGCGCGCGCTACGTCGCCTTTAAAGCGCACCTCGCTAAACTCACTCTTACAGATTCCCGGCGCGATCTCCGTCACGCGGATGCCGGTGCCGCGCAGGTCGTTGCGGATATTTCGGCTAAACTGCTTGATAAACGCCTTGCTCGCGCCGTAAACATGGCTGCCCGGATAGGGCCACGCGCCCGCGGTCGAGCCGAGATTGAAGATGTAGCCGCTTTTGCGCGCGATCATCAGCGGCAGCACCGCCTTGGTCGAATACAGCACGCCCTTGATATTCGTATCGACCATTGTCTCTAAATCCTCTACGGGCGTTTGCGCGATCCCCTCAAGCCCGAGCGCGAGCCCCGCGTTATTTACGAGCACCTCGACGTCTTTGAAATTTTGCGGTAGCGCGCTTACGGCATCAAACACCGCAGCTTTATCGCGAATATCCGCGGCGATAATGTGCGTATTGCCTAGCTCGCTCGCTAGCTTTTGCAGCCGCTCCTTGCGGCGCCCGAGTGCTATGATCTTATAGCCCTGCGCGCTAAGAGCCCTGGCGATCGCCTCTCCAAAGCCGCTCGTAGCACCCGTGATGAATGCCGTATTTTTCATATGATCCCCTTTGCGTAAAATTTTAAATTTAGCGCAATGATAACGCAAAACGGATTTAGAATTTATGAATTTTATCTTGTGGCACGGACGCGAATGAAATAATGCGAAGACATTGGACATGCTTCTAAGCGCGCACGAGCTCGCGATCGGCAGCGGATTCGGCGAGCGCACGGCTAAATTTAAAATTTTGCGCCGTTCGTTTGTAGCGGTTTGCTATAATCACTTAAATTTAGGAAAAAGGCAAATGAGCAAATTTATACGATTTATCCTCGTTAGTATCTGTGTTTGCGCCACTTATGCGGGTCTGAAATATGCTTTTATGCTCTTTATCACGTGGCTCATGTTTAGTGGGGTATATTTTGACGGGCCGGGTGCACTGCTCGCCATACCGCTCACGTTTCTAAGCTCATCAGTTATATTTGATTATTATTGTATTGCGCTGGGTTCTCATCTGCTCTTTTTATCGCTGCTTAAAGGGCGTGGCGTGAAAACGCGGTGGATTTTGCCTTTATTTTTTCTCATAACGCTCGCGTTTTGTAGTTTTTGCGTCTTAATCGGGCACGAAGATTATCAGCGCATAAACGCGCTTTTTGCACTCTTGCTTATCTCTCCTTTTACGCTCATCGCATACGCCATCGTTACGACCGTAATCCTTGCCAAAAATAAAATTTCGGATTATTATCCGATCTTAGTCGCGATAATTTTTGTGCCTATTCATGCCGCCAGCATAGGGATATGGGGGTTAGAACGGATATATTTTGGAGTATTTCTAAACGCGACAATACTGGGGATTTTTTATTTCACGGCGAAAATCGGGCGCGTAAATTTGATCGCGCACAGACCTGTACCCGACAAAACGCAAAATTCTAAAGACCGCGTTACCAAAACGATACAAAGCAGCGCGACATTTTAAACGACGATATTTTAAAGAAGCGCTAAATTTTATCCTTTTTAGGAATTCTAAATAACGCTTTCATCGCGCGCTACAAGCTTATCTGCTTCCCGATAGATCTGTGCTTTACCGACAAAACCTTCAAAAACTGCGCCGTTTTGCCTCTTGACACATTGACGTCGCTATTTGATCAAATTTATATCCAGCGTGATCTTATCGTTTTTGATCACGCCGATACCCTTATTTAGCACATTTGAGCCAATCTGCTTAGCTTCAGCTAGCGAGTGCATCGCGAAGGTGCCGCACTGAAATTTATTCAGCCGGGTATCCTTTTGAGAGCCTATGCCTAGAATAATCTTTCATGCTCGCGCTCCACACCGCCATGGCGGTAAAGCTTGGTTTAGATAGAAACTACTCCAATAAAATTTCATCTGTTGCCCATAAAACCTTTTGCGTTTTTCGATTTAAAATTTGAGTCGCGAGAATTCCATTCGTCGTTTACGAATACTCAGAATAAATATTGTGGTTATTTTATATGTGTGGAGCGAGATAAAATTTGTAGTTCTCAGGCGCGGCAAAATCAGCACGTCCCGTTTTACAGATGGCAAAATAAAGCGCGCTAGAATCGGCCCTCGCTTGAAATTTTATTTAAAAAGC
>CAUUSU010000076.1:0-6564 GCA_963547835.1 uncultured Campylobacter sp. | reverse complement strand
GAAACGCGATCAAGCTCTACCGCGAAAGCGGCGGCGATATGGCGGAATTTCACAACAAGCTAACGAGCGAATACAAACACGCGGGTCCTGAAATTTACAAGGAATTTAAAGAAAAACTCGTCGGAAAGATGATCTAGGCGCTTCGGTGCAAGGGTTTGAGGCGAGCGATAGTATGCGTCGCGACGTAGCAGCTAGCGCGGCCCGGCGGCGTAGATGTGTCGTTACGGCGTGCGGTATGATGCAGCGCAACTAGACGCGACCAAAATGAAAATATTCGTTTGCGCGGCATCAGTCTTATTTTACCGTATATAACCAAGCAAAGCCCGGGCGCTTAGGCATAGTAGCAGATTAAAGATATGTAGGATAAATTTCATTCTGCCAGGTTCAATCCGGGTTTAATCATAGTTAAAGCTATATGGCTTGTAGCCGAAAATGTGCAAGGTCTTCAAAGCGAGCTCCCTGACCTCTATCCAGGATTTGTTCTGATATACTAGATAGTCATAAGTATCTCCCTCTAGCAGGCTTTGATCTTTAAAATATCTATCTATGAGCTCCATAAGCACCCTTAGTGCATCCCTCTCGTATGGTAGGAAACAAAATTCAAATTGCTCCAATAGGGCATTTTTACATTCGGTATATAAAAATTCTACCATCTCCGACGGACTTTCGTAATATTCAACCGCGGGATGAATTAAATGATCAACTTGATATTCCAAAGAAGCCATACGGCATAGATTAACCATAAGCCCGCTTTTCCTAAATATCTCTTTTCCGTTAATTTGCATTTAAATTTCCTTTTATTGTATATGGTTTCTCGGACTTAATCATAGTCGAAGTCGTCCAAATCATATCCGAAAATATGTAAAGTTTTTAAAGCTAATTCTCTGACCTCTATCCAGGATTTGTTCTGATAGACTAGATAATCGTAGGTATCTCCTTCTAGCAGGCTTTGATCTTTAAAGTATTTATAAATAAGCTCTGCAAGCTCTTTTAAGATCTCTCTTTCATAGGGTAAGAAGCAGAATTCAAATTTTTCGTCAAGGGCTCTCCAGCATTCATCGCATAGTAGTTCTGCCATTTCTGATGGGTCTTCGTAAGATTTAGCTGTGGCATGCACTAGATATTTATCTTGATATTCAAAAGAGGCCATGCGACATAAATTATACATAAGACCGTCTTTCTCGAATATCTCTTTTCCGTTAATTTGCATTTGGGTTTCCTTTTATTGGAATGTGAGTTTCTCTGGCTTAATCATAGTTAAAGTTATCCAATTTATATCCGAAAATATGAATTGCTTTTAGGGCTAGTTCTCTGACCTCTATCCAAGATTTGTTCTGATAGACCAAGTAATAGCCATCTTCTTCTCCCTTTAATATGCTACCGTCTTTAGTGTATTTATCTATGAGCTCCATAAGCTCCTTTAGTATTTCTCGTTCGTATGGCAAAAAGCAAAATTTAAATTGCTCCAATAGAGCATTTTTACAAAAATCATATAGCCAATCTATCATCTCCGCAGGGTCTTCGTAACATTCATTTGTGATATGTATTAGATACTTATCTTGGTATTCCAAAGAAGCCATTCGGCTTAAATTAAACATAAGACCACCTTTCTCAAATATCTCTTTTCCGTTAATTCGCATTTAGGTTTCCTTTTATTGGGATGTGGGTTTTGCCCGCATTATATCGTAATATATTTTTAAAATTCTCGCAAAAATTATCATTTTATAAAACTACTATTTTAAAAGCGTAATTTGTTTTAAAGCCTTTTTCGCGCACTCCCTTAGATCCTCTTCACTTAATGAATCGCCTACCGTATCATCACCCCTCAACTCTTCATCTGGTTCGAATTCATCAATGTCAGTAAGAAGTCTATTAAGCGGCTCATAATATTCATCGGGAAAATTTTTATCATTCATAAATTTATCCCAATATATCTTTTCAAATTCAAATACGTCGATTCTGTTTTGCAAAAAATCATCTATTATTTTTATATATTCCTCTATCATTGACCCTCTTTCGGTATATTTTTAATCGCCCGCCGCTCTAATGCTTAGAACCGACCATAAATCACTACCTATATTCACGCCTTCGCATAAATTTTTTATAATTGTTAAGTCGTTAGAAGAAATTTTTATATCATATTCATACATTTGAACTAAAAAATCTTCCAGCGCTATACCATATTCCCCAGCCTTAACCAGCTCTTCCAAATAAATTACAAAGTCGCGCCGACCGACTCCGGCAAATTCATCTTTGTAATTACTGAATAAATTTAAAAATATCGGATCGCTGTATCTCATTCGCTTCTTTCCTCAAATTTATTTCTCGTAGCCGCTTCATAATCTTCTAGCTTCGAATTTCTATTTGAATATCAAGTAAGTCATCGTAATCTGGGTATTTGGCAGTCTCCGAGAGCGTAAATTTTATCACGTCTAGCAGCTGTTTAGCCAAATCGCTGTATTTTTTCTTAAATGCATTAAAATTTAAGAAAATCAACTTTAAATCGTCTCGAACGCCTTGCTTATTTTTTAACCCATATCTCGAGTTTTCTTCTTTTTCTTCGATGTATTCGCTATAGCTTTCCCACTCGTCTTTATCTTCATATTGCTCCCACTCTTCCTCGCTATAGTCTTTCCATTCTTTAAATCGTAGAAACCAAAAGAAGTCCGCGAATGCATCAGGGCCGATACGCAGCGGCAAAGACAGCTTTTCGGATAAATATGAGTATAACTTATGCTCTATTTCTTTGGGGCAATAATCATGCCACTCATCAATATATCTTCTGTCTTTTTGCAGCTCATCAAAGTCAATCACTGCTTCCGTCATTTTTCCCCACCCTAACTATGCTAACGCATATTTTCTTTAAATTCTAAAAATCAAATAAGCGTAGATTAACGCAAACTCGCCTTTATTAAATTTTAGTATAAATCAGACCAAAAAGGCACATACGGGCATTTTCCGACCGGCTCAAGAGGATTTTTGCTAAATTCCCTCAAAAAGTAGTCATATAAATTTTTCCCATAATAAATGACGTCGGTATAGTATATAGATAAGACCGGTGGATCCGGTAATTTAATACACGGCATATACCTATGAGAATATATAGGTATAATCTTAGGCGCTATTTTGGCTGCTTCTAGTATAATGGCTCGCTTGCGAGATTGGTCTTCGGGCATCGGACCCCATTTTTGCGTATTCCAATAGCCCTCATTTGGAAAAATTTCATCAATAGGATCGTTTTTTAAATATTCAAAGACGTAGTTCATAGCCTGCTTTATCTCCTTTATATTTTCATCGCTAAAGTCTCTCCAATTATAAAATTTTACCGAAATAGGCAATGTATATGATAAAAAATCTCTTAGGCTTTTTGGAAATTTAAACTCATAAATTTGCTCTATTTTGTCTATTTCGCTCTCTTTCAAACCATCGCTCAATTCTATACCGCTCTTTTCTAGCAGCTCTTTTATTTGCTTATACATATTCTTTTTATCCTTATAAGGCTTTTAGTCATAGTCGAAGTCGTTAAGCTCATAACCAAAAATTTGGATTGTTTTTAGAGCTAGCTCGCGTAGTCCGCAAAAGGTGCTATTGTGGTATATAAAATCTTCATAGTCTGCCATAGAAGCCTTTTCCTCTTCCTCCCAAAATTTTGAATCACACTCTGTAAATTTATCTAGCATTTTAACTATCGCTTTACGTTCCTCTACACTGAAATAAATTTTGTTTGATTCCGCTAGGGCTATTTTGCAAGCATTCTCGCAATCTTCTATTAAATCTATGCACAACAAATACTTATCCTTTGTGGGGTTGAGCATATATTTTTCTTGGCATTTTAATGAAGCAAGGCAGCATAATTCTCTTAATAATCTTTCTTTTATCGACATTTATTCTCCTAAATTTTATATTCCATACCACTTAGTTACATTTCCTTCTTCATCGATATCGACCTCTATGTGTTCGTATTTGTTGCAGAGGCTAGGAATCAAAATTTCATCATAATATTTTTTGCCGCATTCTGCGATAAATATATACATATTATGGTGGCACCACCGATTCGGCTCTTCCCAAAAGGCACCGTCTGCGCGAGTATAATTTTTTAGATATTCGTATGGGCGAGCTATAAATTTATCTAAATTATAAAAGAAATTTTCTCTTAAAATTTTCCATTCTTCAAATTTTTTCATATTTGAATTTATATTGGCGCTAGTTTTATGTTTTATATCGGTATCGATGAAATTATTTAGATAAAATTGCCCAAATAGCATTATTAAAATATCTTTTACATTCTCATCGCGTAAACTAAAATTATGAATTAATGTGCTAGCGATAGAATCGGTCTCATAGACTTCGGTGCTTTTCATTAGGATAAACGCCTCAAGCTCATAAAAATCCAGTGGTCTTTTCCCACTCACGGCTTGAAAATCTTTAAAAATCTTAAATCTAAAATCTTCCGCTTTACTAAAGAAATAGACATATGGGTTTAAATTTAAATCAAGCGCTTTTACTCTCATTTTATACCGTCCAAACTATTGTTTTTCGCATTTTAGTATTGTTTTGCATAATAAGCTCTTCCTCGCTGCGTTTCAGTCACGCCAAAGTATTTGCTATTTACGCCGACCGGCTCATAACTTTTATCATCTCTTAAAATATTTAAAATTTCAGATTTATCACATATCTCTTTCATTTCTGTATCATAACCCCAGTTTGAACCAAACAATCTTATATAACCTTGCTCGTATAAGAACAATAAAATTTCTTTCGCCACTTTAAGCGAATTGGCAACGTTAATAGAATTTAATTCCCAAACGATCTCCCATAAAGAGATATAATCGCCATCTTCGACTATTCCCGATAAAATAGTTAAAATCGTCTTTTTATTCATTTAAAACCGCATTTCCTTTTAATGGAATTTTAACTACCGCACCGTCTTTGCTATTTTTAGCACAAGACTCCAGCGTACAATTTTCATAGAAAAATTTGATTTTATAAAAATTTTCATCCCCTGAAGCAACCGCCAATAATAAGCTTTTTATGCGACGAAATCTATCGAAAATATTTGGCTTTGTATCTTCTTGATATTCATACGTTTTAAAACATTCGCTTTTTGTGTCTATATCTACGTCGCGCCAACTTCCGTTTAGAAATATATCATTAGAGATAGAAATAATGCCTTGCATTATTTCTGGGTCCAACTCTTTGTTTTTATAATGCCGCAAAATCTTTTTTAAATCGGTTTCTAATTTCCAATATTCATCATTGGACCATAGATTATTATCCAAAATCATACCTATAAAGGAATTTGCATCATATCTATCATCAAATGCGGTATTTCTATAAAAATTTACAAGATTCATTGCATCAATCCTTTGGAGCATACCAAAAACCGCTATTGCTAAGCTTTTCTTTGAATACGATGCTGTTGCACAGAACCTTTAATCTTTCAAATCTATCATATATGCTAGGCACTACGCCGTCGCTGTTTTTCGCACACAATATATTGCTTACATAAATTTCCGATTTGTCCTCCACGCCGATAACATCATTAAATATCGCTAGTATTGCGATGAAAATTTCTCTTGGAAGCGTTTTTTTATGATAAAAGCTCAAAATCTGCATTAAAGTTTTATCTAACTCCCAATAGTCGCAATCCGACCAAGTTTTTTGATATATAAATTTCCCGACAAACGAATTGATGTCAAATTTACTCGATCTCGTTGAATTCTGGTATAAAAGTTCTAACTCCATTAATCACCGTCCTTTTTTCATTCTTTATTGAACATTTAGCCATCTTTATGACAAATTTATATTTATAAAAATTGATTATTTTCTGTTTGGCAACTCTTTAGATAAAATTTTTGAATTAGGATACAATTTTTTCAAAAATTCTATCTCTTCTTGATCTAGCTCATCTAAAACCTCTTCTGTCGGTCTTTCGCTTAAAATTTTTCCATAAACCAAACTCAATCGCTTATATGCGCGCGGGTTACCGTTCTTTTCAAATTGCTTTATTATGACAATCCTGCACTCTTTTGTTATTTCAGAATTGCCCATAAAAAAATCTTTTATATCACAAGAGGCGCTTTGCTCTTTATATAGATAAAATATCCACACAAATAATATTATAGTGGCGGCAATAAAGTAAATTTTATTTTTCATGAAATCTCTTATTATTTCTGCTTTCTATAAGCGTAATATAGATGTATGACTTCATCCATATTAATCTCTTTTTCCTTTCCGATCCGCTCGGTACATAATGTGAAATTTCCCTCTTTCGAAACGCACTTTTTTAATAAGCCAACTATAAAGTCGTTATTTGTGCATAGATCTAAATTTCCAGAATGAAATTTTTTAATAAAATTTAGCTCTTCTTTGTCCAATTCTTGCTGCGCCTTTTTATCTACACAATATCTATCTAAAAAATATCGCTCATAAAAATAAAAAAGTCGCCTATGCGCCCCGCTGTTGCCATTATTAGCCCGTCGTATCAATTTTAATCTGCATTTTTGCTCCATACGATCGTAGTCTCGCCTCAACATATCGTTAATATCACAAGGCGAAAAACTT
>CAUUSU010000075.1:0-6608 GCA_963547835.1 uncultured Campylobacter sp. | reverse complement strand
GAGATCAAGCACGATCATCACGCATATTAAGGATAAAAATGATAGAAGCGATAGTTTTTCTTTTTCTTTGGGTTTTAGCGCTTTTTGGCGGATATAAATTCGTCCATTTTAACATCAAGCACGTCGAGAAAAACGACGACAAATACTTTGGAAATTTGCGCGAATAAGCGCTGATCCGCAAATCTCGTTCTACTTAAATTTTAGCTTTTGTCGCTATAATGAAGCTAAAATTTTAAGGAGAACGAGATGTTTGACTTCACTTTTCACAACCCCGTAAAAATACGATTCGGCAGAGGCAAAGAGCGAGATATCGGGCTTTATATGCGCGAATTTGACGCTAAAAGAACCCTACTGATCTACGGCAGCGACCGCATCAAAAAAGACGGACTCTTTGACAAGGTCACGGCAAGCCTAAAAGAAAACGGCATAGAGTTTATAGAGCTTGGCGGCATAATCAGCAACCCCGTGCTAAGCAAAGTTTACGAAGGCATCGAGCTAGCTAGGAAATTTAACGCCGATAGCGTGCTAAGCGTAGGCGGAGGCTCCTGTCTGGATAGCGCCAAAGCTATAGCCGCAGGCGCGCTATACGAGGGCGACGTGTGGGACTTTTTCACAGGCAAAGACCCAAGCCGAGCGCTAAAAATTTTTGACGTCATCACCCTTGCGGCGACGGGCAGCGAGATGAACTCGGGCGCAGTCGTGACAAACGAAGCTACGAAGCAAAAATTCTCCATCCACGGCGACGTCCTATATCCGCTAGTCTCAGTGATAAATCCGCAGCTACAAGCCAGCGTGAGCCGCGAGTACCTAGCCTACTCCGCCGCCGACGTCATCGCGCACAGCATAGAGGGGTACTTCACCGCAAGCGTGCAGCCTGGCATCATCAACCTCTACATCGAAGCCAACATCAAAACCGTGATGAAAACGACTGAAATTTTACTAGCTGCCCCCGATAACTACGATGCTAGAGCCGAGTTTGCCTGGGCGGCGACGATGGCGCTAAACGGTCTAACCTACGTCGGCACGCACGGCTACTCCTACCCAAACCATATGCTAGAGCACGCCATGAGCGCGGTCGTAAACTGCGCGCACGGAGCGGGTCTAGCAGTCATAATGCCTGCGTGGATGAAGTGGTATAAGAGCCGAAATTTGGGCGCATTCGAGCGTTTTGCGCGCGAGATTTTCGGCGTAAATTCAGCCGATGAGGGCATCGCCGCCTTTAAAGCGTGGCTTAGCAAAATCGGCGCTCCGGTTAGCCTAAAAGCCGTCGGCATAGAGGGTAAAACGCTAGAGGAAGTCGTAAATTTAGCCTACGACTACGCGGCAAACTGGCGCAAAGATAAGCTATACACGAAGGAAAATATAAAAGCTATTTTTGAGCTGGCAAAGTGAATTTGAGTAAATATATTTGATTAAATTTATCAATTATAGCTTTTGTAAAATATCCGTGAAGTTGCTTGGCTCACAATGGATAGCAAAAAAGACTGTAGCCGATGAAATCAAATTTAAAGGGATATTTGATAGACAAACTTTAATCATATTGACGCAAGCGGAGTCAATCCGCTTGATCTAATTAGCACAAATTCAAATTTTTAAAATATGCTATTGTGCGCTTCAGTCCGTCTTTAATACCTATTTTAGGGCTCCAGCCAAGCAACTCTTTTGCAAGAGCAATATCCGGCTTTCTTCTTTTGGGATCATCGGACGGGAGCTCTTTGTGTATGATGGATGATTTTGAATTTGTCAAAGAGGAGATCATATATGCTATCTCTTTTATGCTATATTCCTCCGGATTGCCGATATTAACTGGACCCATTATATCTTTGTCGGTATTTACAAATGCCGCAAGCGCATCTATTGCATCATCAATATAGCAAAAACTTCTTGTTTGCGCTCCGCTGCCAAATATCGTTATATCTCTATTTTTAAGAGATTGCACTATAAAGTTACTAATTACTCGTCCATCATTTTCGGCCATATTAGGACCGTAGCAGTTAAAAAGGCGCGCAATTTTTACGTCGACGTCGTATTGCCGCTTATAGCTACTACATAAGGCCTCGGCAGCCCTTTTTCCTTCATCGTAGCAAGCCCTAATGCCGATAGGGTTTACATTCCCCCAGTAATCCTCTTTTTGCGGATGCTGCTTTGGGTCGCCGTATACTTCACTCGTTGAAGCTTGCAACATTTTTGCTCTGTATTTTTTTGCAAGACGCAAGCAATTTGCCGTGCCAAATATGCAAGTTTCAATAGTTTTTACGGGATCTGCTTGATATTTTATCGGCGAAGCTGGACATGCTAGATTATAAATTTCATCGACGCAATAGTCGATAGGCTCGGTAATATCGTGCTCGATAAGAGTAAAATTTGGATAATTTTTTAGATGGGTTATGTTAGCGCTCACTCCAGTACTAAAATTATCAACACACAATACATTATGGCGTTCCTTGACAAACCTAGCACATAAATGCAACCCGATAAAGCCGGCCCCTCCGGTAATCAAAATCGTTTTACTCATACTATTTCTTATATTCATTGTATATTCGTTCCCATGAAGGGGAAATTTTCTCTTTAAATGGCGCCTTTTCGTATCTAGGGATAAAGTCGCCGTGGTTTGGTGCATAATCTTTAAAATTCCCGCAATATTTACAAAACTCCTTAAAATGCTCTTGTAGCTTTTTGGTTGTTATTTCTTTTAGACTTTTTACTCCCTTGTCGCCTCTCAAAACCCTATCAATACTACCGCAAACAGAGCAACCGTAATAACCGTTTTTATTTAAGCCTATACCGCAATAAGAAGCAACCCAGCACGCTGCAGAGCAATCCGCATCTTTAAAATTTATATCGTCGATTGGAGCATCATTAAAAGGCGTAAAGTAATCAATTAAGTTTTTAGTTTTAAACGAACCATAATCGATCCTAACATTTTTAAATAGCTCCGCCTGCTTGCAAAGCTCTTTTGTTTGTTTTGTAAAGCCGTTTGAAACAACCTGAATAATAACATCAGGATAAAAGCTATCCGCATACTCTCTTTGTAAAATTTCGATAATACGCAAAAAATCTTTATGCAAAGTAGGCTCACCACCTAAAATGTTAATAAGTTTCCATTTTTTACCCAAAAATTTACTCTCATTAATAAAACATTTTATGTCATCAATCGTCATACTCTCAGATGAGGGGGCATATTCGCAAGATCTATTGCACCCTTTGCATTTTAGATTGCACTCAAATGTTATATCGATTTCAATCATGTCTAAATTCGAAATAAATTTTTTTCGCCCTTTGACTACGTCTTTTGGCGATAGCGGAGGTTTTTCAAGAATCTCTTTTATAGAGTGCTCTTTAAGTTCTCTATTTGCGTCTTTCTTGTCATAATCACGCTCGTAGTAGTAGTTAATAAAATCCATCTGCAACGGTGATGAACTCATTTGGGCAATAGGAACCATCATAGCGTAGTCATCGCATTTTTCTATCCATTTTCGCTTACTTAGCCTTACTTCTTTATCCTCGTACATAAAATACGAAAGTGGAATCGAGTCAAAAAGATATTTTTTAAATGTTTTTAAGTGTTGCCATACATTGCCGCCGGTTTTTCGCGGCTCCATAAAATTTACCGGATAACGATAATGCGGCTCAAGCCTATACGTCTGATGAACGCGACCGCAAGTCATATCCACGCCCCACATATCATACTTTTTATAAATGTCAAAAAGAGCTTCTTTGCCTATTAACGCATCATCGGTGTCGACACATACAATGATTGACTCTGGATTGTCGCAATAATAATGAATCGCCAGATACTCGCACTGCATTTTTGTTTGCAAAGTGCGACCTTTAATAAAAGTCACCTTATTTTTATATGGTTTGATGATTTGCTCGATAAATATCGAGATACCGGAATTTGAGCAATCATCATAAAAAATAACTCCGAATTCTTGAAACGTTTGGCTAATCAAAGAAAACCACATACGTAAAAATTTATGAATATTCAAGTCCCTAAAACAAGAAATCACTATCATCTTTTCGCTGCGCTTTGGCATGCACCAGTCATAAAATGAGCCGTTGCAATCAAACTCGCCAAACTGTAAATTTGGGATATAACCCTGCTCTACCCTATCTAAAATATTCATCCAGCTATAGGCATTTGTTTTTCGGTAGTTTTGCGGATGGATGTAATAGCTATGCCTATCTCCGCCTCTTATAGAGCAAAAACCGCGATCTTTTTGTAGTTTTTCTAGAGAGCGATACCAAGTAAGTTGTAGCTTTAAATTTTCATCAACCGTATTTGGTAAAGGCCTAACGCTAAAAAGTCGCCTTTTATCAAAAAGTCCCATTCTAACTTCCGGCACAAAACCGCCGTTTTCAAAGCCAAAATAAGCCTTGGTTTCTCGGTTATAGATATTAAAACCGACAAATAAGACATTTTTATTTTTTTGAACTTCACTTATCATGTCGGCCAAAAATGAGTGATTAATATCTAGCCTACCGATAAGCACATCGCTATCCATCTGCAAAACATAATCCCCTTCGCATTTTTCAAAGGCATAAAGCTGCGAGCTTATGGGTATATTTGTCGCGGAATGCGTTTGGCTAGTCTCGACATTAAACCATTCTTTGTTTATCCTAGTTGTTTCATCGGTATCATAAATCACAAATCTATCAATAATACGTTTTTGACGCAAATTTTCCACAATATCTATAAGTTTTTTAAAATCGGCATTATCTGTAAATTGCCTAGCAAAATCACTCTGCTTCGTGTCGATAGAAACTACGACCTCATAAAAACCGTTTGGATAAGAAAGCTGCCTAACGATGTGTTTAATGTTAGCTTCTATCGTCTGAACATCTTGCGCGCATGTTTTTATGAGTAGAGAAATCTTCTCTTTCAACGGCAACAAACTTTTATAGCCGATAGCGATCGACTGCGGTTCAAAATCATTGTTTTTGTTTAAAACAATATCCGAAATTTGAATATCGCAAAGATAGAGATTTTCTTTTATTTTTGAAAAAAATAAGTCCTCAAGATGCGGGAGTGTTTTTGCATTATAAATTTCATACTCTAAATTTGAAAATTTGTTTATTAGCATATCTTGAAATGCCATTTTCGACTCTGCAAATATTATACTAGAAAACACTTCGTTTATAAATTCGCGCGCGCCTTCTAGCTGGGGTAGGTCAAAATTATTAACCGCGCTTCTTTGCAGTTTTTTTAATTGCGGATTATCCTGCTCATGTAAAAATAGATACATTCTAATGCATGCATTTAAAAATAGATTATCGCTATAATATACGCTAGCGTCCATATCGACTAATTTTAAATTTTCGCCTACTCGAATAAAATTCTCTTTTTTGCAATCCTGCACTATAATCTTTTTCTGCCAGCACTCAGTTAAAAATAAAACAACATCTTTTTGCGTAAATTTATCTACCGAAGTAGACGGTTCATATTTGTATTTTTGAATAAATACATTTTGGTATTCTATTACCTCTTCAAGATGATAAAATGACTTAAAATCCTCTTTTTCAAAGAAAAAGGTTAGATGTCTGTAGGTATTCCATTTATTTTTACCTTTAAAAAACGGCATTATTACTTTATATACGTATGAGCTATCGTGAAATACGACGCCCTCAAAACCTTGTCCGAGATAATGAGCCTCTTTTATCCCCATGTCGTCCAAAATATCTTTAGCTTTTAATTTTCTTGCTTCATCTTGCATAGCCGCATCGCTTCCTCGTATAGTTGTTTCCTTGCGTTTAAGTACTTTTCTGTTTGTTTATTGTCTGCCGTTTTGTTTCCGCTTAGACTATAAATCGTAAGTAAAATATCCTCGGCAAATTCTATTTTTAAATTTTTATCATTGAGCAAAAGCCGCACAAGTAAAAAATGATCTTCTGCGCTTGAAATTTCAGGATAGTCTTGTAGACTATTGGGCGTCATAAAAACATTGCAAGACGGAAGCTCCGCCTCGGCAATACCTTCGCTCATCTGCTTCAAACGATTTAAAAGATATATCATATCGGCTAGCTTTGGCGTTGCTGTATTGACTCGATCAATAATTTTTCCATCAAGCCTAAGATAGTTTCCCGCCACCGCAACATCAAACTTTCTTTCATTAAATATATGCTCTATCTTTGAAAGAACCGTTTGATCTGCATATTCATCATCGGCATCTAGTCGTCCTATAAAAGCTACATTTTCAAAAAGAGTTTTTATATAGCGATTTATATCATTTCTCGTTTTGGCTGCGTGATAATTTTTTGTGTCTATAACTACTACTTTTTCGTTTTTAAGGATATCGCTAACGCTATTTTTCCAACCATCGCCGGAATTATCATCCATTATCAAAATCCAAACATCGCGTTTTACGTCCTTTTGCGCAAGAATCGACTCCAAACAGCGACGTAAAGTATTTTTATTATTATGGACTGCAACTCCAATCACTATATTTTCCGTTTTTGAATATTTGTGAACAAGATTAAAAATTTTTTTAATATTATCGGTAAGGTACGGGGGCGTAGGCTTGACCTGCATCAAATAGTGCAAAATAATGTGAATTACTGTGGATGGTGTGAAATCGCGCAACCCTGCGGCGTTTGCCTGCATTTTCCAT
>CAUUSU010000074.1:0-6661 GCA_963547835.1 uncultured Campylobacter sp. | reverse complement strand
TAGATACGCTAGGGCGCGAGGGCTTTGCGAACTACTTCGGCTATCAGCGCTTCGGCAAGTTCGGCGACAACGCGGCGCAGGGCGAGGAGGTGCTGCGTGGACAGAGGCGGCTTAAAAACCCCAAAATGCGCGACTTTCTAATCAGCGCCTATCAGAGCGAGCTCTTTAACCGCTGGCTTAGCAAGCGGGTCGAAATTTCAAAATTTGCGGCGGAATTTAGCCTTGGAGAGTTTGCTAAAATTTACAGGCTAAGCAAAGAGGAGACGCGCGAGATCGCGGCTCAGCCGCAGTTTTTTAAGCTTTTAAGGGGCGAGATTTTAGGACACTTTCCCCACGGCGCGTTTTTTAGATGCGACGATCTTGGCGCTGAGTGCGAGCGCTTCGCAAGACGACAGATCACGAGCGCAGGTCTAATCGTCGGGCGAGCGAAGCTGCGAGCTAGCGGGCTTGGCGGCAGATTTGAAGATGAAATTTTTGCGCCCGCTCGCGAGCTTGAGGCGCGGATGAACGGCTCGCGCAGGTTTGCGTGGAGCTTTATGGAGCGCGTGCAGCACGCCTATGATGCGCAAAACGCGCATTTTAGCTTCAGTTTTTACCTGCCGAAAGGCTCTTACGCGACGGTCGTTTTGGAAGAAATTTTGCACCGAGATATATTCGAGGGTGCCGCGACGGACGAGGATTGAGCCGCATCGTGCCGTGGATTATGGCTCACGCCGCGTCAAACTGCGCCATAGAGCAGGGGGTTCGCACCGCACTTGCGCTACGTCGCCGCGCCCCACGTCAAACCGCGCCGCGCCGCACCGCGTGGAATTTTGCGAAATATTAAAACCAACTGCGTGGATTTAAATTTATGCGGCGATGAAATTTTATGAAATTTCGTAAAATTTCATCACAGTAAGCGCGTCTTTTTGTCTAAGCCATAGAATTTAAAATTTTATTCGGCTCGGTCGTAGGTAAAATTTGATAAATTTCACCTTTTTATAGTTGTCCAAATTTATTTTCGTCAATAACCAGCAAAATATTATTAAGCTTAAAATCGCTTAAGTCTTTTATCTACTATTGCCCGTTTACAATATTTTCAAAAAATTATTCTCTTCCCAAAAGTAGCATTCTAACATTTTTAAAATTCCATTTTCCAAAAGTACCATTGCTCCTCCAATGTTTTCATCAGAAAGCGTTAAATTTACATTGCCGACAAAACCGTTGTTTTTGCTTTTTTCTAATATTTTTTTACACTTGAAATGGCAATAATATCCGGCTGTCGAAACCTCTCTTTTTGTAATTTCTGAATTTTCAAACTGCTTATAAAGCGCATAGTCGCCTAAATCATCACTTATTAGCTTAATAATTTCAGCCTCGATATTTGCAATATCTGTAAAATTATCGAGGGATAAACATCGTTCCGATTTTTGGTTTTCCATTTTTTATAACTCCACGTACAGTAATTTCATAGCCTTTAATATTAACTTTATAGCCATTAGTAAAATTATTTAGCAACTTACCATTTGCCATATCTCTTTCAAGTTCTTTAATTATAGCATTATAAGCTTGTTATTGATTATTTTTAAATTTATTTAAAAAATCATCTAATTTATGCTCTTTTTTTGTTAAAGATGTGATTTAATTTATTAGCTTCTTTATCGTCGTCATCCTCCGGCGGCAATGGTGCAGAGGCGGGAGTTTATACTTGCTCACGCCAAAAATTCCGCCCCTTAAATTCCGCGAGTCCTGAAATTTAAGCCAAAAAAGCTATAATTGCGCTCGGGTGTGGCGTGCGGTCGCTCCGCAAGGAGAGGAAAGTCCGAGCTGCGATAAGACAAGGTTGCGTCTAACGGACGCCGGGGGCAACCCTAGGGAAAGTACAACAGAAAGCAAACCGCCGCGCAAGCGGTAAGGGTGAAAGGGCGGGGTAAGAGCCCACCGCGCGCGTGGAGACACGGGCGGCAATGCAAACCCAACCTGCAGCAAGAACGGGTGGTTTCGTCTTATATTCGAACCGTTCGCTCGAACCGATTTGCAAAAATCGGTCTAGATAAATGACCGCTGTAACGGAACTCGGCTTATAACCACACCTATTTTTACGCCGAATTTATTTACTTGGAATAAGGAAAAAATTTTGAAAAGCTTAATTTTATGCGGTACGCTTTGTGCTGTCGTTTTAGGGCTCGGAGGCTGCGCGAGTGCGGGTCCTGATAAGTCAGTAATCTTGCAAGGCGACGCTCACGATCGTGCCTGTGCGGAGGTTTATGAGCACTATAAAGAGCTTGAAGCGAAGCTCTTGGCGGTCGAGGATCGATACGCAAACCCAAGCGTTGCGAACGATTATATACAGACTTACGACGAGTACGAGCGCACCATCGCCTACTACAATAAAAATTGTGCGACCGATAAATAGGCGGCGCAGACTGAGCGTGATTTGGTATAAGTGTGGCGCGGCGCAGCAGCGCAAAATGCTCAAAATTTTATAAAATCTCTAAAAACTATTGAAAATTTTATGCGAAACAAAAAGCATTTAAAATTTATTACGTACGTTTGGCTCTAGCGATACAAAGTCGCGGCACGGAGTATATCGGCGGTGCTTATTTGTGCCCGCATTTAGCTTAGCACGCCAAATTTGCTGTAATCGTATAACGGCGTCACATACTTGCGCGTTGGCTAAGGAACGCGCAATTTATTAATCGAATCGGCGCTAAGCCTTGAAGTTGCGAAGTCGCGCTTAAAAATTTCACCGTGTGAATTTTGAATTAGTGGCTTAAAGTGGCAATATCCCAAAATTTAGCCGCGAGTCGGACGATGAGCGATTTATTAATCGGATCGGTATAAAGTCACACTAAGATTCCGTCAAATGGAGTTGGTTGCTGTGCCCGTTTATGTGTCTGCCAAAGTCTCGCAGCCTCAATATAAATATATTTCATCGAGTGGATTTGAATTGGCGCCTAGGCGCTTGGATCGATCGTAAAATCAGGTCTCAAAAATCCTGTTACTCGGGTTTGACCTGCTGCGCGATTTTCGCGGCATATAAGGGTGGTAAAACGAGATCGTTAGGGTAGCTTTAAGGCGCAGTGTAATTTTTTCGCTTGCGCATGCGGCTTTTACGTTCGGTAATTTTAATTTGCGCGCAGAATTTAGACGTTCGGTTATTTTGGATTGCAAAGGTGAGCTTTGGAATTTTTAGCGCGAAGGTTTTGACTGGTTTGCGGTGCTACGGCTTTGATTTTATTTTTATCGAGAAATCTTAGAATTTTACGATTTCACAAGAAAATTTTGTGTGTTTTGACACCTCTTGGGGCTTAAAATTTTGCCTTGCCAGCGAGTAGGATTGCGCGCCTAATCTTTCCATTTTTTTAAATACGACGTATGTTTTGAGATTCGCGTCCGTTTTTGAAATTTTACTCCGAATAAACGCCGAATTCACAAAATAAGTCGCCCGGTGGATAATTTTAAAAAGCCTGCAAGCCTGCAATGCAAAAGCTAAAGCTTTATGATAGGCAGAGTTTAAGGCCTTTGCCGATAATTTAGCTGCTCAGAATGCTACGACTTTAAAATTTCGCGAGTTAAATTTAAAATTTACGCCACTTGCTGCGGCTGATAAAATTTAGCGAGCTAAATTGCGCTGAAATTTTACGAACGGCGACAAAAAATATTCGGCGTAGAATTTTATTCAGCTTGTTTATACGGAGCGAGGGTTTAAGCTTGCAAGTAACTGCGGTTTTTGCTTTACGCTCGCACCAACCGTCCAAAGCACCACTGCGTATTAGCGCGATGTTTATCTTGGCTACGCTTTAATGCACGAGGTTTTGTGTCGCCGTAAAATACAAATTTATGAGCTTTCGGGATTGCAGATTAATTTTGCGCGCTTGCAGATAGTTTTTTAAATTTTGTCAAAATATGAAATTATATCCGCGCAACGCCCATAAATTTCTCAGCGCTAAACGGCTAATCCTGCTCGCAGCGCTGCTATTTGAAATTCATAGTAACCCGTAAACCGCTTTTTAGAGTTTCGCCAAAATACGAAATTTAGCTCATGAATCATGAATTCCGCCTCTGAAATGTAGAATTTTGCCTGCAACCGCAAATTACGTACGCAATAATGTGGCGTCAAATTTTGTTTCGGTATAGCAGCGCTGAATTTCTTGGGCGGAAAGCGTAGTGATTGATCTTGCCACATCGTGATGAGGGCGTGCGTTTAATGCTTAAGCGGATTGAATTTGCTTGCGCGCCCATGAAATTTAGTTAATCAAATTTTATGCGCGTCAGACAGCCTTCGAATTCTGCTTGCTCGCGTAACAAATCCATTAAGCTGAGTTTTAAATTCTGTCTATCTGCCTCAAATGGGAATTTCATTTGCAAAATAGGCGAGGCGTAAATTTAATTGAATGCCGCTCGCCTGCCTGTGAAATACCGCCGCGTTACGGCGTACTAAGGCACCCGAAGCGCCGCATTGTACGCTACGGTTTGCCTCATTATAGCTCGCTAAAACGCTCAAAGCGGGCTTTTAGAGATTTTGCATTTTTGTTTAAAAGCTCCGCTTGCGCGGCGAGCTTATCTGCGTATGTTTGAAGCGACGTCGCATACTTAGCATGCGCCTCAAAGTCCGATTTTAGCGCGTAAATTTCATCTTTTACCGATTTTATATTTTGCACGAGCGCCTCGTCTTTTACGAAGGTGCGGATCGTGCCTAAAAGCGCCAGCAGCGTCGTGGGCGATGCCGCAAAAATGCCGATTTGCGCGCAGTATTCAAGCACCTGCGGCAGCTTCTCGCAGACATATACAAAAACCGCCTCACTCGGCACGAATAGCACTGCAAACTCCGTGCTAAGAGGCGGTATGATGTATTTTTCCGCGATATCTGCGGCGTGCTTTTTCATATCGGAGGCGAGTTGCTTATTCGCACTAGCAAGCGCTGCGGCGTCGTTTGAGGCGGAGGCGGCGATGATCTTTTCATAGCTTTGAAGTGGGAATTTTGAGTCGATGCAAAGAATTTTTTCTTTTGCGATATGTAGCGCGCAGTCTGCGATCTTGCCGTTTGGTAGGTGCTTTTGCAGCTCGTAAAACGCGGCGTTTTGCCCATAAATCATCGATAAAATTCTCTCTAATCGGTACTCGCCGAAGTTGCCGCGTAGTTTGACATTACCTAAAATCGAGTTTAGCCTTGCGATTTCGTCACGCACCTGAAGTGAAGTTTTATTTTGCTCGCTCATTCGCGCTAGATTTTCCGCTATGTCCTTAAAGCCGCGATCCAGCGAGCTTAAATTCTCGCTAAGTGCGCTATTTTGGCGTTGCAAGCCCTCGTCCAGGGATCTATTAAGATAATAGAATTTATCACTAAAGCCGTCATTTAGGCTTTGATTTAGCTTAAAAAGCTCGGCATTTGCTCTCGCACTTTGAGCTGTGAGCCTTTCGCTTAAAAGCTCACTAAGCGCGGAGTTTGCATCGCTTATGCGGCGGTTTTGCAGCACGAGCGCGATCAGCAGGGCAAGCACTAGCGCAGCAAAAAATGCAAACGCCGCGAGCAAAATCCCATCAGCGCCCATTTTCTTGCACGCTTTGCGGATCTAAAATTTCATTTTTATAGCGTAGATATTCGATGTCGTTGTTAAGCGCGCGATTTTCCTCAAGCAAAACCTCGTGTTTGGTGCGAAGCGCAGCGATGTCGCGGCTGATGTAATAAATTTCGTTGCGGATATAAATCGCCGGCACCGTCAGCAAAAACGCAAATCCGATCAGCAGATAAACGACTAAAAGCTGATAAAGCGTGAGATTTTTCTCCTTTTTTTTCTCGGCATCGTAGTTGCGTAGTAGCTCGTCCTGTGCGCCAGCAAAACTGCCGTAACCGCGCCCTGCAGCAAGGCTTGAATAATCCTGCGCGCCCAGATCCGCGTAATTTTGATTTTGCGTGCCTGTAAAGTTCGCATCCGCAAACGCCGCATAATCCGCCTTGCCTGTAAAATTGGCACCTACAAAATCGCCGTAGCTCGCTCCAGTTGCGGATTTCTCGCTACCGCGAGTGACTGAAAGATTTACGTCGTCGCGTCCTTTTAATTTTACTTTGTTGCTTTTATTAAATTTTATTCCGCCGCTTTCGGAATTTAGATAGTTTTGGGTATTTGTAAAGCCTGAACTTTCGAATTCCAAGCCGGTAAAATCGTCGTAACCGCCCGCTGCGCCCGCGTAGTTTCGTTTTACGGCAAGATCCGCGGCTAGCTTATCCTCTAGCTCCTCATCCGTCAGATCCTCCATAGCTCGTCTTTTTGCGAGCTCTATGCCCGCTAGATCAGATGTCCCTGCGAAGTCGTGCCCATCATCGTCATCGGCAAAATATTCATATTTATTCATCTAAAATCTCCATAAATTTAAAAACCATGATCTTATCTTTACTCGCCGCCAAGGCGCCTGCGTCAAGGTAAATTCGGCTCGAAGCCAGCAGCTAGCGTGTACCCAGCAATGGGCCGTTAAGGTAAAATTTAAAAGCAAAGCTACGAGCAAAATTTTTCTTTGCAATTTTACCTCGGTAAATGGAATTTTATCTTAACTTGCAAAATTATATCTCGGCCAGCAAAAACAAAATTTTACTTTAGCAGGCTATTGCGTTTATTCGGCTGGTTCTTTGCACGATATTGTATAGCGGCAGAAGCTTCAAAAGAAGCATCGCGTTAATTTT
>CAUUSU010000073.1:0-6739 GCA_963547835.1 uncultured Campylobacter sp. | reverse complement strand
CTCGCAAAAGCGCAGATACATGCGGTATAGCATACTCGCCCAGTCGTTGCTCTCCGTACCGCCCGCGCCCGGATGAATGCTGACGATAGCGTTTTTATCGTCGTTTTCGCCGCTAAGCATCATAGAAATTTCTAAATTTATGATTTTGTCCTCTAACTCACCCGCTTCGGCAAAAAGCGAGTTTATCGTCTCCTCGTCGTTTTCCGAGTTTGCCAGCTCATATAGAGCCTTTGCGTCGTCTACGGCGTTTTTGGCGTTTAGAAATTTATTTAAGACATTTGAAATTTTAGTTTTTTCCTTACCGATGGCGCCTGCTTTTGCGATGTCCTGCCAGAGATTTTGATCGTTTTCAAGCTCCTCGATCTCTTTTAGGCGCGCTTTAATGTTCTCCGGTTTTACGACGCCTGCAATATTTTCGACTTTAGTATTTAGGGTTTTTAAAAGTTCCGTGTATTCGTAATTATCCAAAATTTAAGACCTTTTTATGCTTTTGGCGTGATTATAACATATTTTGGATTAAGGTTGTTTATAAAATTTCATTTAAGGCGGGTATTATGAAGCATTTATCTATTAGGGATATCAAAACCTGCTTGATATTGCCATGATTAATCAGTTTAAGCTCCGTCGAGAGATCGGGCAAAGGGTCGTTTAGTAGCAGTTTTAGCTTTGCTTCTTCTAGCTTCAACTTTTTGCAATCGGCTTTTTTGTCTTCAAGCATAGACACCACTAGTCTTAGCTTTTCTTTTGTCATTTCGCTTTGCACGAAAGCGCCTTATATACGATAATAGAGCATAAAAAAGCTGCGATAGAGCAAGCAAAATACGCCCAAATTTCTCCGATAGTTTTTTCAAGAAGCGCGTGCAGTCCTAGCAAAAAGAAAACTAAGCCTATAATGCAAATCACGCCCGTAATTATATTTAATAAAACCGAATTGGCGCTCTTTAAAAAAGAACGCCTAATATCGCTAGCTTGAGCGTCTACGAGCTCTACTACCGAAACTATAAATTCAGATATTCCAGCCATTATTTTTTCAGCAACCAAGCGAGCAAAAATCCGACGCCAGCAGCGATCGCGATGCTTTTTATCGGATCTTGTTTTATCGTGTCATTTACGCTTTCTATGCCGTCTTTGCCTTTGAGCCTTAGATCATCTATATATTTTTTGATCTCATTGCTATTTAGCTGATCTAGAATTTTATCTTTAGCAGACTCCGCACGCTCTGCGCCTATGTTTTTGATGGACTTCATAATCTCTTTAAAATCCGCTTTTAAAGAGTCGATATCCTTTTTCAAAGAATCTAAATTTGTCTCTTGAGTAGCCATTTTCGCTCCTTTTGAAGTTTATTTTAGAGCTAAAGCTCATGATAGATTTTAGTACTTATTGATTAACGCTCGCTAAATAGACCGCCCTTTCGCGCTTAATTTATACCTTTAATATTTTTTGATATAATTGCCAACCTTAATATTTTATATTGAAAAGAGAGAACAATGCAGATCATTAGAAGTGTAGAGGAGCTAAAAAGCTTCAGGGCATCAGCAAGCGGCAGCGTGGGCTTCGTACCTACGATGGGAGCTTTGCACGCGGGGCATGCGAGTCTCATAAAAAGAGCACGGAACGAAAACGACATCGTAATCGTCTCCGCATTCCTCAATCCGGCGCAGTTTTTGCCCGGCGAGGATCTAAATAGCTACCCAAAAAACGAAGCGGGCGATATTAAAATTTGCGAAGGCCTCGATGTGAACGCGCTTCTTATCCCAAGCGCGGATGAAATTTACGGCACGGAGGAGCCAGCGATCATAGCACCTAAGCCGATAAGTGAAATTTTAGAAGGTAAAACGCGCCCCGGGCACTTCGACGGCGTACTTAAAGTGCTAAATAAGCTTTTTAATCTAACTCGTCCTAACAACGTTTATATGGGTAAAAAGGACACCCAGCAGCTTTTCATCGTGCAGAAGATGGTAAAGAGCTTTTTTATGCCTATAAGTATCATCCCTTGCGAGATCGTGCGCGAGAGCGACGGCTTGGCGCTTAGCTCGCGAAACGCCTATTTGGATGAGGAGGGAAAGCTTATGGCACTTAAGCTTTCGCGCTCCTTGCTAAATGCCAGCTCGCTTATTAAAAAAGGCGAGATCAGCCTAAATATCATCCGCGAAAAGATGCTTAGCGTGCTTGAGCCGCTGGCAGTCGATTATATAGCGTTCGTGGATTATAAATTTAATGAAATTTCGCAGATCAAGCAAGGCGATACGATAATCCTGCTTGCCGCAAAGGTCGGCACGACCCGCCTGATCGATAATATCTGGCTATAAAATGGCAAAACTCCATCTCGTCTCGCTGGGCTGTAATAAAAATTTAGTCGATAGCGAGATCATGCTTGGGCGCTTGCAAAACTACGAGCTCACAAATGAGCCTGCTAGTGCGGATGTGATGATCGTAAATACCTGCGGCTTCATAGCAAGCGCCAAGCAGGAGAGTATCCGCACGATTTTGAAGCTTAGCGAGCAGAAAAAAAGCGGCGCGCTGCTGGTCGTCACGGGCTGTCTGATGCAGCGCTACAAGGATGAGCTCATGCGCGAGCTGCCCGAGGTCGATATTTTCAGCGGCGTTGGCGACTACGATAAAATCGATGAGATGATTTTAAAAAAGCAGAATTTATTCAGCCCGCAAACCTATCTGCAAAGTCCCGCGTTTACCTCTTCGCGTGTGATAACGGGCTCAAACTACCACGCTTACGTTAAAATTTCAGAGGGCTGTAATCAAAAATGCTCTTTCTGCGCCATTCCGAGCTTCAAAGGTCGCCTAAAAAGCCGTAGTATCGAGGACATCGAAGCGGAGGTACGCAGTTTGGTAGCGCGCGGATTTTACGATTTTAGCTTTATAGCGCAGGATTCCAGCAGCTTCGGTCGCGATCTAAGGCGCGGCAAAAACGGCGGATCAAATTTTAAAGGCTCCGAAGGCGAGTTAAATTTTGCAAGCTTTCGCGACGGAGAGAATTTTAACGCCTCTTGCTGCGAGCAAAACCCCAATGGCTCAAGCGGCGGCGCGGCAGATAGAATTGCCGCTCAAAGTAAGCTCTCCTGCGGTAAGGGCTCTAGCGGCGAGAGTGCGGACGACGAAAGAGCCCACGAGCAAGACGTGGATCTAGTCGCGCTGATAAAACGCATCGAAAAAATAAAGGGCGTCAAGGTCGCGCGCGTGCTGTATCTCTACCCCACCAGCACCGACGAGCGACTCATCCGCACGATCGTGGGCTCACCCGTTTTCGCAAACTACTTCGACATGCCGATTCAGCACATAAACGACAAAATGCTAAGCCTGATGAAGCGCGGCGCTGGCGCGGCGCGGATCAAAGAGCTTTTAAGCTTAATGCGTGCAGCGCCTAATTCATTTCTGCGCACGGGTGTCATCGTCGGGCACCCGGGCGAGACTGACGCGGAATTTGACGAGCTTTGCGACTTTTTGCAAGAGTTTAAATTTGATAGAATTTCAGCTTTTGCTTACAGCAAGGAGGAGGATACGGCGAGCTTTGCGATGCCGCAAATCCCTGCGCGGACAATTAGTCGCCGTCTGAATAAAATCGAAAAAATCACGCGCGAGGCGATAGATAGCAGCATGCGCACGCTCGTAGGCAAAAAGATACCCCTAATAATCGAAGGTGCCAGCAGCGAGGGCGAGTTTTTTTACGGCGCCAAGCCTCTTACGTGGGACAAGGACATCGACGGCGAAATTTTAATCAACGAAAGCTACGTGCAAAATCTAAAAGCAGGTGGTCTATACGAGTGCGAAATCACGGAATTTGCGGGCGATAGACTGCTTGCGCGAGTGCTAAAAAGCTCGCAAGGACAATGAAAAACTCGCCCGAAATTCCAAGCAAAATTCTAGCCTTGCTGCGGGCTGGCAAAAATCTGCTTGCATTTTCGCACGGCGTCGATAGCACGGCGCTTTTTTACCTTTTAGACGAGTCGGGCGTGAAATTTGACCTCGCGATCGTGGATTATAACGTCCGCGCGCAGAGCAAGGACGAAGTCGCCTCGGCAAGGCATTTGGCGGTCAAATTTAACAAACAAATCTACGTAAAAAGCGTGCAGCTGGGCGAGTCAAATTTCGAACACGAGGCGCGCGCGGCCAGATATGATTTTTTTGGCCAAATTTGCCGCGAGCAGGGATATGAAAATTTGATCTTAGCGCATCAGTTTGATGATAAATTCGAGTGGTTTTTGATGCAGCTTGGGCGCGGCGCGGGGCTTAGCGAGCTACTTGGCATGCAAGAGCTTGAGCCCCGCGATGACTACGTGATCGCTCGTCCGCTTTTAGGCGTGCGAAAGTGCGAGCTGGAGCGGTTTTTACGTGAGCGAAACCTAAAATACTTCACCGACGAGACAAATTTAACGGAGCAGTTTAAGCGTGGCTTTATTCGCGCTAAATTTAGCGAGCCGTTTTTGGACGAATATTTTAGCGGCGTAAAAAAAAGCTTTGAGTTTTTGGCGACCGATGCGTTAAGCTTAACTCCCGAAATTTCTAATCCCGCGCCTAAAATTTATCTCATAAAACGCGGCCGGGGCGAGATTCGCGGCGTGGATCTTGCCTGCAAGAGGCTAGGACTCGTGCTAAGCTCGGCGCAGCGAAACGAATGCGCGCGCTGCCTAGAAAACGGCGCCGACTGCGTGCTAGGCGGAAAGGTAGCCGTCGGAGCGGGCGCAAATTTTATTCTAGTAACGCCATATATCAAAGCGGTGATGGAAAATAAATTTAAAGAAGTGTGCCGCACCCTAAAAATCCCGCCGATAAACCGCGGATTTTTATTTGCCGCGGGCGCGGATCTTGCGCTATTTAAGGAGCTTTTATGAGCGTTTATTTTACCTCCGATCTGCACTTCGGCCACGAGCTGGTGCTGAAAAAATATCCGAATTTTAGAAAAGGTGCAAACGTAGCCGAGATGGACGAAAATCTCATCGCCGCTTGGAATGCGCTTGTTACACCCGAGGATCTCGTCTATAATCTCGGCGATGTGTCGTTTCACAAGGATTTTGCGCACACTTGCGAGTTACTTCGCAGACTAAACGGGCGACATTTTTTGGTGCTCGGTAACCACGATGGGCGCATCGCTGCGATGAAAAACGAGCTGTTAAGCCAGCACAAGGCGGACGGTAATTTTATGTTTGAACAGATCGTGGGCTACGCCTTTGTGCGCCTATCGCATAAGAGAGCGGCTCTGTCTCACTACCCGATGATCGAGTGGGCAAACTGCCATTATGGCGCCCTGATGCTCTACGGTCACCTGCACGCAGATATGGCTGAAGTTTCAGGCAGGGCGCTAAACGTGGGCTTTGATCTGCACGGCAAAATTTTAAGCGAAGACGAGGTGTGGTCGTATCTGAAAGATATCCCGCCCAAGGCTCATCACGCAAGTGAGCTAGAGGGCATTAGCGAGAACGACGATGTGGAGCAAAGGCGGGCTTTGATAGAAAAATTTTTACGCAAAATTAATCGGGATTCGTGAAAAAGACAAAATTTACGGCGCAAGACAGGCCCTTTGCGGCAAATAAGTTTAAATTTAAAAGCGAGCCGTTAAATACAGATGATTTTACCTAGTCAAAATTCCATTATGTAACGCGAGATAAATTTAACAAAACGTAGCCGCGAACGAGCAATCAAATCGTATCAAGCAAACGCAATACTGCAAAGATAAAATTTTAAAATTCTGCCTAGGTGCGGAGCGAAAAATTTGATCTAGCGGGCTTCCAGCATCGCGATTTTGTTGATGTAATCGGCGAAATTTAGATTTATCAAATTTGTTTTGATGAAGATGCGCGTAAAAATCACATAACCGATCTCGTTGCTAAGCGTGCCGTCTGAGTAGATGAAAACATTAGTGAGAAACTCGCTATTTTCGGATTTATAGAAGGTCTCGATCTGAAAATTTAAAAGTTCGTAAAATAGCTCGTCAGTATCGCTCATCGCCGCCTGCATCTCCTCGTCGATACGCATTATATCGGCGTAGAGCACGCGCTCTTGGTTGGCGACGACAAAACACGCGCGATTATTAAATTTCAGTGCGAACATCGCCATGTTTTCAAAATCGCTTTGATTTTTTAGCAAGAAGTATAAAATTTTAAATAAACTAGCGTGCGAGCTAAATTCTATTCCAAAAGTCTCATTCGCCGCCTGTGCACTTGCGCGAGGAAATTCCACTATGAAGCTATCATCGACTTTTTGATAAATGCTATTTTCTTTAATCATATAATCCTCGTTAAAATGTACCCTTTGATTTTCGTCGTCTATCAGTACGCAAGAGATTAAATTTTTATCACTCAGATCCGCAAAGCCCGCCAGCAAGGTAGCCAGATCATTTTCTTGCGCGATAGGAAAACAATCGGATTTCTCATCCAAAATTCTTTTACCAAAGCCCAATTTTCTATAAAAAAACTCGCATGCGTCGGCACTTTTAGCGACGCCGAGGAATGATTTTGCTTTAAATAGTGCCATTTTTTCTCCTAAAATTGCAATTATATCGAAACACTATTATTTCAAACTAAAATTTAATGTCCTGCTCGGCGCTTGCAAAAAGCAGCCGCCTAATCGCCTCTTTGCCCGTATCGAGGCTAAGCCCTGTTAAATTTAACGGTGCGCTGAGGCTATAATTTATGCGCGAAAACGGCTTTGGCAATACCATCTCGTCCCAGCTACGAAATTTCCAAAAACTGCTCGCTTCGTAATTTAGCGCGTAAATGTCTAAGTT
>CAUUSU010000072.1:0-6841 GCA_963547835.1 uncultured Campylobacter sp. | reverse complement strand
GTGTTTTTGTAGCGCCTGATGTCGTTTAGCGAGCAGGTGCAGGTGAGGTTTTTGGAGAATAGATTTCCGCACGGGCAGGGATTTTGCGCCGCGACGAAGATAAATTTCGTTTGGTATTCGACCTTGGAATTTACGCGCGAAATCAAAATTCTATTATCCTCCAGTGGCTCGCGCAGGCTTTCTAAAATTTGCTTGCCGAAGTGCGGCAGCTCGTCGAAAAACAGCTCGCCGCCGTTTGCAAGCGCGACCTCGCCGATCTTTGCGCCGCTACTGCCGCCGCCGAAAATCGAGCTGCGCGTGCTGGTGTGGTGCGGCGAGCGGAAGGGGCGCAGCGCGCTGAAATCGACGTCTTTGTTATTTAGCGACTCGTAGGCGCACGAGAGCAGTACTTCGCCCAGGCTCTGCGGAGGCAGAATCCTGGCTATTCGCTTGGCGCACATGCTTTTGCCGCAGCCCGGGCTGCCCTCGAAGAGGATATTGTGCATACCGCATGCAGCGATCAGGCTCGCGCGTTTAGCGCGCTTTTGCCCTTTGACGTCTTTGAAATCGAGCGAAAAGTCGCGGTTAGGGACGTAAATTTGCTCGTCAATCTCCACGACGTTTTTAAAAAGCGGATGGGTTTCTCGCATGAGTCTGCTTGCGGCGAATTCCTCGTCTAAAAAAAATTTGACCGCATCGTTTAGGCTATCCACCGCATAAACGTCGTAGTTTGGGATCGTGCAGGCCTTTAGAGCGATACTTTGCGGCACTAAAATTTTAGCGCGCTTCACCTTCGTGCTTAAAAAAAGCAGGATCGAAAAGAGGCTCGCCGTGCTCTTTAAACTGCCGTCTAAACCGAGCTCGCCGAAGACGAAGAAATCGCCGTCGATGCGCTCTTTTTGCAGCGCGATGAGAAGCGCGATCGCAAGATCGAAGTGCGAGCCGTTTTTGGGCGTGTCGGAGGGGGAGAGATTTATGATGATTTTGGACGCGGGAAATTTAAAATTTAAGCTCATAAGCGCCGCTTTTACGCGACTTTCGCTCTCTTTTATCGTAGTGCCCGCAAGGCCAACGATATTAAATCCCGGCAGCCCCCGCACGAATGTCGACTCGACCTCTACGGGGATCAGTGCATCCGTGAAGGCAGCGCATTTTAGGGATTTCATTTCGATTTTTCTTTTAGACTTTTTTTGAATTCTTTATCAAATTTTTTGCGTTTATTGTATCCGATGCGCTCGATGAAGAGATGTCCGTCGAGGTGGTCCATCTCGTGCTGGATACAGACGGCTAGCAGCTCGCTGGCGTCCATTTGGCGGGTATTGCCGGCGCGATCTTGAAACTGCACCGTGATAAACTCGGCGCGCGTGACGTCCTCATAAAAGCCGGGTACCGACAGGCAGCCCTCCTGAAATATGACCTCGCCTTCCTTTTTTAAAATTTGCGGATTGATGATCTCGATGAGGTCCTTTTTGTCTTGGATTTTTTCCTCATTGGCTAAATTTATAATCAAAGCGCGCACGGGCCTGCCTACCTGGATGGCGGCAAGGCCTATGCCGTTTTTTGCGATCATCGTCTCATACATATCGTCTAAAAGCTCGCCCAGCGCCGCGTCAAATTTCACGACTTCTATAGATCTTTGATAAAGCTTTTTATTCGGATAGGTAAGGACGTCCAGGATCATCTATTTAAAGCTCTTTTGAAGTACTTGATCGATTAATCCGTATTGTACGGCATCCTCGGCGCTCATGAAAAAGTCGCGATCGGTGTCCTTTTCGACCTGCGCGAGATCTTTGCCGGAATTTTGCGAAAGGATGTTGTTTAGAATTTCTTTCATTCGTAAAATTTCTTTAGCTTGGATCTCGATGTCGGTAGCCTGGCCCTGCGCGCCGCCTAGGGGCTGGTGGATCATTATGCGCGAGTTTGGAAGCGCGTAGCGTTTGCCTTTTGCGCCGCAGCTTAGCAAAAACGCCCCCATCGACGCCGCTTGACCGATACAGATCGTGCTTACGTCGGGTTTGATATAATTCATCGTGTCATAAATGCTAAATCCGCTCGTAACCACGCCGCCCGGGGAGTTGATGTATAGATAGATATCCTTATCCGGATCCTCCGCCTCCAAAAACAGAAGCTGCGCGACGATCGAGCTTGCCATCGCGTCGTCGATCTCGCCGCTAAGCATTACGATACGGTCTTTTAGCAGCCTTGAGTAGATGTCGTAGCTGCGCTCTCCGCGACTAGTTTGTTCGATAACGTAAGGAATCACCATTATTCACCTTTCCCTTCGCCGCTCTTTTTGCCTTGCTTGGCGAAGATGTCGTTGAATAGCTTCTCTTCGATCAGCGCCATTTTGACGGCCGGCAGCATGCCGTTGTCGCGGTACCTGTTTAGATGCTCCTTCGGATCGGTGCCGTAGGTATAGGCCTCCATATAGACCGCTTGGACGAGCTCCTGATCGCTCACGTCGATCTTGCGCTTTTTGGCTAGCTCGTCGATTAAGAATGTAAGTTTGACGCTGTTTTCGGCAGCCTTTCTAAACTCTTCGCGCTTTTTATCAAGGGCGTCTTTGTTGTTTTTAAATTCCTCGATCTGCTCTTTTGAAAAGCCGCTCCAGGCGTTGTTAAACTGCAAATTTATCTCCTGCTCGACGATCGCTTTTGGAAGCGCAAAATTAAATTTCTCGGCGAGCGCGTCGGCAAATTTAGGCTTTAGATCCTCATTTATCAGCTTTTGAAGCTTATCGTTTTTGATGCGCTCTTTGATACGCGCTTCAAATTTCTCCTTGCTAGGCTCTTTCTCGCCTGGAAGCGCTTGCTTTAGCTCCTCCTCGCCGAGCTCCTTGGCAGGTTTTTTAGCCTGAATTTCGTGAAGTTTGACTTTAAAAATCGCGTCCTTGCCGGCTAAGTTTTTCGCGCCGTAATCTTGCGGAAATTTAACCGCTACGTCGCGCTCCTCGCCTACTCTAAGTCCGATCATACCGTCTTCAAAGCCAGGGATGAATTGATTTGAGCCGATCTGAAGGACGTAATCCTCAGCCTTGCCGCCGTCGAATGGCTTGCCGTCCACGAAGCCTTCGAAATCAAATTTTGCAAAATCGTCTTTGGCTAGAATTTTTTTGTTGGTCTTAGAAAGCGGCGCGATCATCTGTAAAAATTCCGCTACTTTCTCGTCGATCTCTTTTTGGGTAACGCGCGGGCTGCTAAATTTAGGAATCAGCTCCTCGTATCCCTCGACGCTAACCTCCGGTCTGAAAGAAATTTCGATCTCGACATCGATGTCACCTTCTTTTTCGTCAAATTTAGAAAAGACCGGCTCGGATAAAATTTCATCTTGTTTTTTCTTTAAAATTTTAAGAGATTCGTCGATCATGTTTTTAAGAAGTTCCTGCTTTGCATCGCCCTCAAGCTGCTTGCCGTATCGCTTCAAAACCACTGCGGTAGGCACTTTACCCTGTCTGAATCCGTCGATTCTTAGCTGCTTGGAGGCCTTTTTGGCTAGCTCTTCTACTTTTGCCGCGATCTGCTTTGCTTCGATCTTGCTCGCAGCTACCGCATTCGCGGCGTCTTTCATTTTTGCTTTTACTTCCATAAAATTCCTTTAGAAAATTTAAAAATAGCTCGTAATATATCAAAAAATTTCTTATTTAAAGTATAAATTACTAAAATTTGCCGAGCCTAAGCGGTTTGTATTTATCAAAATTTTAAAAGCCTGCCTTAAAATTTAAAGCGGGCTTGAGGTTAAAATTTTACCGATACGTTAAACATAAACTGCCGCGCGTAGCCCATTTGAATAGGTATCACGCTCGTGGTCGTGCCGGTTGAGGATGAGGTGTAGTATTTTTTGTCGGTCAAATTTTTGACGTTGAACGAAAAATTCGTATCATAGCCCGAAATTTTAGTATCGTAGCTCACGAAGGCGTCATAAACTACGGCGTGAGGCAGCTTAAACGCCGTTCCTGCGGGCACGTTCGGTAGGTTCGTGCGCATATAGTAGGTGTACCACGAGCCGAAATATCGCGCGCCGCCGCCGAGCCTAAGCCCCTTTGCGCCTAGATGCGCGAAATCGTAGTTGGCAAATAGGCTTGCTTGGTGCTTCGGCGTCGCTTCCAGCGGTTTGCCGATTAGCACCGCAAAGGCGCCGTCGTCCTCGCGCACCCTCGTTTTGGTGTATGCGTAGCTCGCCGACATGCTAAGTCCCTGCGTCACGCGTCCGTTTATATCGAGCTCAAATCCTCGCGAGCGAGCCTTGCCGATCGTCTCGCTTATATTATTTACCGTTCGCAGGATGTTTCTTTTATCGATATTAAACACCGCCACACCCGCAGTGACGCGATCGTTTTGAAATTTAGTGCCGAGCTCCACGGATTTGCCTTCCTCCGGCTTTAGATCGCCGCCTATCGCCTCGCCTATGGACATCTGCGGCGTGAAGCTTTGCGCGTAGTTAGTATATACCGACCACTGCGGGCTTAACAGGTACAAAAGCCCGCCCTGATAGGTCGTAGCGGCCTTTTTCTGATCGGTGTTGTTCGGTCCTTGCCAGTTTTGTTTGGCTACTTGATCGTAAAATTCCCTACGCACGCCCAAAGAAAGTATCAACTCGTCGGTTAAATTTATATTATCTTGGGTGTAAAGACCGATCGTTCTTAGCTTTTGATATTGTATTTTTGGCTCTCTATCGTTCGTTAAGACGGCGCCCGAAGTGGTCTGTCCGGTAAGCATATTGATGCGTCCTGCGGAGCCTTTTAGCGCGCCCGGACGGTATCTGTAGTAGTTTTTGTAATCCGTGCCGAAAAGAACGTCGTGCTTAAGCGGACCCGTTTCAAATTTGCCGTTTAGCGTGACGCTTGCTGCGTGCGTGCGGTGTATGAAATTATCGTAGTAGTTATACGATCGCGTCGTGCCGGTAAGGCCTTGGGGCGTGAATGGATTGTTCGGACGGACGTAGCCGTATTCGTGCTTGCTGCGCGAGAAAGCATAGGCGCCTTTTAATATCCAATCCTCGTTAAATTCCTTCTCAAAGCCGAAATCAACCGTATCGAGCTTGCTTTGTAGTTTATTTACCGGCTCGTCGAAGCGGACTTTGCCGCTGCCGTAAATTTTACCCGTACTCGGCACCAAAAACGCGCCGCGATCCACCGGATCGGTAGAGCGGCTATGGGTGTAGCCTAAGCTTATCGAATAATCGTCTCCTTGATACGCAAGCGACGGCGCAAAGAGCGTGTTTTTTATACCGCCGAAGCTTCGCCAATAATCCTTCGCGTAGTAATCAAATATAAATCTATACGCAAAGCCGCTATCTGCAATCGGCCCTGTAGTATCAAATCCCGCGTCCCAATAGTTGCGATTGCCCAGCCCGCCCCAAATTTCATTTATAAACTCATACTGCGGCTTTTTGGTTACCATGTTTATGACGCCGCCCGGTTGCTGCGCGCCGTAGAGCATGCTTGCGGGCCCTTTTAGAACCTCGACGGATTGAATAGTTTTGTTGAAATTGTGCATCACGGCACCTGGCACGCCGTTGCGCATAATCGAGCCGTCGCGACCCTCGCCGAAGCCACGCTTGATGATCGCATCGAAAATATTTCCCGTCGTATTTGCATAGCTTATGCCGCTTACGTTTTGCAGCGATTCCGCTAAGGTCTCTGGCTTTTTGTCCTTTAGATGCTGCTGCGTTACGACGTTTACGGTTTGCGGAATTTCTAAAATTCTCTTAGTCGTCTTGCCGATCTCACTGCGTACGGCGCGGTAACCGTCGTCGTTATTCGCCCATTCTACGACCTCGATATCGCCTAGGTTTTCGCCCGAGGCGGAGCTTGCCGCGGCGTTTTGTTCGGCGCAAGCAAAGGAAAAAAGCGCCAAAGCCGCGCCAAAACTCATCTTAAATTTCATCGCCAAACTCCTTATAGATAAAGCTTATCGAAACGGCGGATTTTAAACAAAAATTTCTTAAATTTAAATATATTATCATTAACATAATGAGATTGATAAAATTTCGCGTGGAATTTTAAAATTTATCAGCGTTATAAAAGGCGTTTTTGAGTAATATCGCGCATCGATTTTAAGGAATTGCTAAAAATGGACGAAAAAAGCCGAGCGAAATTTGAAAACTGCGTGTCGCAGATGCTTGAAATTTTAGGCGAGGATCCGAAGCGCGACGGGCTTGTGAAGACGCCCGAGCGCGTGGCTAAAGCCTATGAGTTTCTAACTAGCGGCTACGAGCTGGACCCAAAAGAAATTTTAAACGACGCGCTGTTTGAGAGCAGCAACAACGAGATGGTTTTGATAAAAGATATAGAATTTTATAGCCTCTGCGAGCACCATCTGCTGCCTATCATCGGGCGCGCGCATGTCGCGTATATCCCGAATAAGAAGGTCGTAGGGCTTAGCAAAATTCCGCGTATGGTAAATATTTTCGCGCGCAGGCTGCAGATCCAAGAGCAACTTACCGAGCAGATCGCAAGCGCAATCCAAGAGGTGATCCATCCGCTCGGCGTGGGCGTAGTGCTGCAGGCGCGACACATGTGCATGGAGATGCGCGGCGTGCAAAAGATCAACTCGACCACGACTACGTCGGCACTGCGGGGGCTTTTTATCAGCCGAAACGACACGCGTAAGGAATTTTTCGATCTAATAAATTCTCCGAAAACTTTCGGTTTTTAAAAAGGTAAGCGTTAAAGAAAAATTTAGCAATTATGTTATATTATCGTGCGAAATTGATAAAAGAGCGAAATTGTCTGATTAAATTTCAGGCAAATTTTAGAAAGGAATTTTATGCAGCGCGTTTATTTGGATAATAACGCCACTACGATGGTCGATCCCGAAGTTTTTGAGGAGATGAAGCCGTTTTTTTGCGATAAATACGGCAA
>CAUUSU010000071.1:0-6978 GCA_963547835.1 uncultured Campylobacter sp. | reverse complement strand
CGCTTCTTAAGCTTCTTGAAATACTCCACGTCGATAAGTCGTGGTATGGCAGCGCGCCTGCCCGCTATGCCGCACTTACGGTAATCCTTTTATCTGAAATTTTAGAGCTTATTGCTTGGGTTAGGATTAAAGGAATTTCAGGCGCGGAGCTTTTGGAATAAAACCTTATGGACGACGCCTACAAAATAAATCAAAAAACCAATCGGTTTCGCTGGGCACCTGGCAGTATCCGGTCAGCCTAGATATGAAGGGCAAAAATTTTTACCAGCAAAATTCTACGTAAAATCACAAAATTCTGCCCTACGAAAGCATCTGAAATCCCCCACGACAAAATGAAATTTATATAAAAATTTATCTGAATTTTATACCGATCAGCTATAATTCCGCTATTCTAATCCCGCATATTTTGCGGAATTTTCAAGGAGAAAAAATGCTTAAAATTCACTCAATCCTTCTTGGTGCAGCGCTTTGCGCTAGCCTGGCTTTTGCAGATCGCACGATTACCGATCAGCTCGGTCGTAAGGTCACAATCCCAGATCAAGTAAATCGCATCGTCGTGCTACACCACGAAGCGCTCAATGTCTTAAACGAAATCAACGCCCAAGATAAGGTAGTAGGCATCCTAAAAAGCTGGGAGCAGCGCCTAGGCAAAGAGTATAATCGATTGGCGCCGAGTTTTAAAAACCTACCTAATCCGGGCGATATCAAAGATGTCAATTACGAAGCTCTGCTTAGTCTAAAGCCTGATGCGGTCGTAGTGGTCAACTACTTCCCTAAAGAATATATCGCTAAAATGGAGGAGTTAAAAATCCCAGTCGTAGGCATTTCATTTTTTAGCTCTGCACAAGAGGACAAAGCTAAGCTAAACCCGACATTAAAAGAAGGTAGCGATAGCTTCGCTGCTTACGATGAGGGCTTTTACGAGGGGGTTAAAATTCTAGGCGAACTAAGCAATCACGAAAAGGATGCCGCTGAACTAATAGATTTCGTTAAAAAATCGCAAGCTGATTTAAATGCCAAATTTAGCAATTTTATCGTAGATAAAAGACCTAGAGTTTATATGGCAAATCCCGATCTTACGACCTACGGTAGCGGCAAATATACTGGCGTAATGTTAGCAAGAGCGGGTGCGACGAACGTCGCCGCTGCAGATATAAAGGGCTACAAGCAGGTTTCGCCGGAGCAAATTTTAGCATGGAATCCGCAGATTATCTTAGTGCAAAACCGCTATCCTCAAGTACCTGCCGAACTTAAGGCAAACCCTGCGCTAAAAGGTCTTAGCGCCGTGAAAGAGGATAGAATTTATCTAATGCCCGAATTCGTTAAGGCATGGGGTCATCCGACTGCCGAAGCAATGGCGCTTGGTGAGGAATGGCTTGCTATGAAACTTTATCCGCAAAATTTTAAGGACGCAAACTTTGATAAAAAAGTGGAGGAATTCTACGAGAAATTTTACCGCGTCAAATATCAAAAATAATGCTAAACGTAATCCTGCTTCTTTTTTGGGTAGTGCTGGCGCTAATCTCGCTCGCTAGTGGGCAGTTTCATATACCGTTAGAAGAAATTTTTAAAATTCTCTTTAGCGGAGGCGGCGATGAAGCCGCCAAAAGTGTGATGTTGGATGTTAGAATTCCGCGCATTCTACTCTCCAGCCTTTGCGGTGGAGCGCTTGCTATCGCGGGTTTGAGCTTGCAAGCGGTATTTAAAAACCCACTCGTTGGCCCGCACATCGTAGGCGTTAGCACCGCAGCGGCATTCGGCGGCGCACTTTGTATTTTGCTAGGATTGAGCGGCTTATGGCTTGCGGGTTTTGCATTTTGCTTCGGGCTTGCGGCACTATTTTTACTCTATCTTTTGGCAAAATTCGTAGCACGCGCCGATATTTTCTCGCTCATTTTAGCAGGTATAGTCATTAACGGCGTATTTGCCGCACTTACGAGCTTAGTGCAGTATCTAGCAGACGATGAGGAAGTGCTGCCCAATATCGTCTTTTGGCTACTAGGAAGCTTCGTAAGCGCAGGATACGATAAAGTAATTTTGATGTGCGCGATCGCCCTGCCCGCTTCTGCAGTCTTAATCGCGCTGAGATGGCGGTTTAATCTACTCAGCCTAAATGATGATGATTTGCGCGTGCTAGGCGTGGACGTTAAATTTCTGCGCTGCACGATCCTAGCGCTTTGCACCGCTCTGATCGCCGTACAAGTTAGCGTCAGCGGAAATATCGGCTGGGTAGGTCTTGTGGTGCCACACGCCACCAGGCTCATCGCGGGCAGCGACCACGTGAAGCTAATGCCTGCCTGCTTCATCGCAGGAGCGATCTTTATGCTGGCAATCGACGATCTATCTCGCTCGCTAAGTAGCGCCGAAATTCCTTTAGGAATTCTATCCGCTCTCATCGGAAGCCCGATCTTTGCCCTACTTCTAAAAAGGAGTGCCAAAAATGCAAAATCTAATTGAGGTAAAAAACGCTGGCTTTTACTACGAGGCGGAAAAATTCTGCTTTCGCAACTTAAGCTTCGAGCTTGCCAGCTCTCAAACATTAGCGATTTTGGGCTTAAACGGGCAAGGTAAAAGCACGCTAATGTCGTGTATGATGGGGATTTTGCAGCTTAAAGAAGGCGAGATCGTGCGCAAGGCAAAATTTGCTTTCTTGCCGCAGAGCTTTAACGTCGCGTTTGATTACAGCGTGCTTGACATCGTACTGATGGGGCGAGTACGTGATATCTCGCTCTTTTCAAAACCGGGCAAAAAGGATATTCAAATCTGCCTTGACGCTCTGGATACGCTAGGCGTCGCCCATCTGCAAAAGCGCAGCTTTAACGCCCTTAGCGGCGGGCAGAGGCAGCTCGTGCTCTTTGCTAGAGCCCTAGCTAGCGGCAGCGACGTGCTGTTTTTGGACGAGCCCGCCAGCGCGCTTGATATCAAAAACCAAGACCGCGTGCTAAGCCTCATCGCAAATCTGCGCTCAAATAGCGATGCGAGCATAGTTTTTACCACTCACCAGCCTAACCACGCCCTTGCAGTCGCCGATCGCACACTGATCTTGCGAAATGATCTTAGCTGCAACTACGGCGCAAGCAACGAAATTTTAACTGAAGCCGCGCTTAGCTCGCTCTACGGCGTGCAGATCAAAACGGCGGAATTTGACGTTGCGGGCGAGCAAATCCCCAGCATCACGCAAATTTTCAGCGCGCAGGTGAGGTAGGCGCGAGCGGCGCAACAAAGCAGCTCATCAATCGGCGCGAAATTTTAAATCGCGGGATTTTTGTCCTGGGCGAAATTTAAATCGTAGAATTTTGTCTTGAAATGCCGTCTTGAAATTCTGATTAAAATTTTATATTGAGGTTTTGCCTTAGAATTCCGGTCTAAATTCCATAGTGAAATTTTACCGCGGGGAATTCCGATCAGAAATCTCATAGCGGAATTTTCTGCGGCTTGCCGGTTTTAGAAGTGTGCTATGAAAGTATGCTATCGCTTGAGATTTTGAAATTCCACCGCGAAATTCTACCTCCAAATCCATAGATGGAATTCCGTTTTAAATCCCGTGGCGAAATTTTATTCTCGCTTTGGTAGAATTCCTGGAATTCCGAAATTTCGTAGTTTGCAAGCTTGCCGCAACGAAATTTAAAAATTTTAAATTTAGCTATTTAATTCCTGCTTTACATCGATTTATGTATACTTCGAGATAAATTTTAAAAAGGCTTAATATGCAAGATCTCGTATCTCAGGCAAGAAAAGAGGGGATGATCAGCACCGGCATTGATCTATTTTTAGCGGCGGTGCCTGCGACTTTAGTTGCGCTAGATATTGCTAAGAACGATATGCTAGGGCTTAGCACCAACAAGACGGCTACCTATATCACTGGCGGAATTATTTTTGCTCTTTTGTGTGTTTCGGTATTTTTCAGGCTAAGAGCGCTCCGCAAAATTTCAATGCTTAGCGGCATAAAAGCGGCAGCGCTTTACCGCAACTGCGTAATGGTCTGCATCTGTGTCATTGCCATAACAAGCATCTTTTTATCGATTCCTTTATCGATCTCACACAAGCATTTGGCAATGATATTGTGCATTTTGATAGCGTTTGCAGGCGCAATCTACATGATCGTAGCGTGGTTTTGCATAAATTTTGCTCTAGCGCGCGTAAGCGGCGTGAGGATCTTTGAGACATATGTGTGGCTCTGCGTCATCCTTTTTCCATTAAATGCACTATACCATTTGATATTACCCATAGTCCTCATAATAACCGGCATCGTGCATCTGCTAGCCTGGAGCAAGATAGAAAAGATAAGCGTAAAAGTTTAGAATTTCGCAAATATCTTGTCGCGATAGAATTCCGATCTGATCGGTTTAATTTATATTTTATGCTTGTTTATATATACTTCTGGTCAAATTTTTAAAAAGGGTTTATATATGCAATTCATTGTATCTCAGGCAAGAAAAGAGGGGATGATCAGCACCGGCATCGATCTGTTTTTGGCGGCGCTACCCGCGGTTTTTATCGTGGTAGGCTATGTCTCTTTCAGCGAGCCATGGCGCCTTGACGACGAGATGATAAATTATATCGCTAGCGGAATTTTGATTGCTTTTATTTGTGTTTCGGCATTTTTCAGATTGCAGGCACTCCGAAAAATTTCAGCGCTTAGCGGCATAAAAGCAGCGACGCTTTATCGCAACTGCATAATAATCTGCGTCTGCTTTTTTGCGCTAGCGCTCGTGCTTAATTACCTTTATCCGAGGGAGCCTGACGCAGACGGCGGGCAGAGCGATAACCCATTTGTGGCGATATTTGGACTAGCGCTTTTCGCAGGCGTTATTTACATAATCGTCGCATGGTTTCGCATAAATTTTTCTTTGGCGCGCGTAAGCGGCGTGAGTACCTTTCGGACTTATGTGTGGCTTTGTGTGGGACTTTTTGTGCTAAATATACTATGCAATGCAGCGATTATTGCTATAGCTATTTCCTCCGAGCCGCGGACCGAGCAGGTCTCGGCTTTAGCTATTGCTGTCGTAATGATTAAACTGCTCCTGCCGTTTGCCGCTCTCATAATAACCGGCATCGTGCACCTACTAGCCTGGAGCAAGATAGAAAGGATAAGCACAGAGGTTTAAATTTTAAATTTTATAAACCTCTTGTCACGATAAAATTTCGCTCTTTTCGGTTTGATTAGCGTTTTACATCTGCTTTTTGCATATTGAAATAAATTTTTAAAAGGAGTTATACGACGTGCAAGACACCGTATTTCAAGCAAGAAAAAATGGGATGATCAGCACTGGCATTGATCTGTTTTTAGCGGCGTTACCGGTGGTTTTGATGGCGATAAATTTTGTTTTTGAGGGCATACCGGGGTATCCATATAATATCGTGATCATAGGTGGAATTTTTATCGCTTTTATTTGCTTCTCGGTGATTTATAGGTTAAGAGCACTCAGTAAAATTTCAGCGCTCACCGGCATAAAAGCGGCGGCGCTTTACCGCAACTGCATAATTGTTTTCATCTGTATCTCGGTGTTTTCATTATTTCATCCGATAAGTTCTTGTAGAGAAGAGATGGTTAGAGAGACAACAGGAGAGACAATATGGAATTTAGCAGCGCCCGCAGCCGCAATCTACATAATCGTAGCGTGGCTTCGCATAAATTTCTCTTTGGCGCGAGTAAGCGGCGTGATGATATTTCGAATCTACGTGTGGCTCTGCGCCTTCTTTCTCGCGCTAAATTGGCTATGTGGCGCAGGGCCCTTCGGTTTGGCTACCTCCAAGCCGCAAATTGGTGATACGGTTGCGGCTTTAGTCATCACATCGTTTAAGGAATTTTTGCCGTTTGCCTCTCTCATAATAACTAGCGTCGTGCACCTACTAGCCTGGAGCAAGATAGAAAAGCTCGCCTAAGCCGAAGCGCTTTCGTTTTGCAGCGACCGCGCGCTTTTGCAAGTCTAAACCGCAACGTCCAAGCCGCGCTGTTATAGCAATGTCAAGCGCGCCGCCGCAGCAGTAAAGCCGTAAGATAGCGCGTAAATTTAGAAAATTCAAAGGATAAAAATGAAAGAAATTTCAAAGCAAGATCTACTTCGCAAGGCGAAATTCCGCGGAGTTTTAGGCGCCGTGATTTTGCTAGGCATCGGCATAAGCGGCACGGTGGGCGTAAGTGACATAGACGAGGACGCGGTCGCGATTTTTAGAGTTTTAGCGCTACTAGCGACGCTAGCGATATTTTACGACTGCTTCGTTTGCCTAGAAAAGGCACTAGGCGTGCGCTTCGTTAAGACCTATAGACTGATAGAAAGTATCCCGATCGTCGCGATTTTGTGCTACTGCGCCATGGTAGTAGCGCTAAAAGAGGGCGCGATGCTAGGTCTACTCTACACCCTGCTCTACGTCCTTTCGACGTGCGCAGCGGTGATAATCTGGGGCGTATTAAACTGCCGTCTAGCCACACTTAGCGGCGTGGATTTATTTAAAATCTACGGCATAGTGGTGTCCGTGGCGTGGCCCTGCGAAGCGGTATCGGGCGCGCTAGCTAAAATAGGCGTAATCCTCGCGCTGCCGTATCTAATCGCAGCGTCGCTGGTAACGGCATTTTCGGGAATTTTGCTAATAATAGCGTGGATAAAATTCAACCCCGCAAGGTTATGCGGCGCGGAAAATTCTAGCGAGCTTGACGGCGCCAAGCTAGGTGCGGACGGCGAAAAACCGAGCATTTACAGCAAACTCGCCGCTTTTAAGAAATCGGACGCGGACGATGCGAAAAAGCCCGCTTCCAAGGCGAGCGTAGATGATACGACCGCCGCAAGACGCCCGGGCAACCCCGGATTTAAATTCTAACTCTACTCGCAAGATGGAATTTTGCAAAATTTTTAAAATTTAAGGCGCAAAATTTATCGCGACGCGCGGAGCATCGGACGGAAACACGGGATTTTGATATAATTTTATACGCGACGAACGCGCAAAATTTAGGGCAAAATTCCAAGCCGAACATCCGCG
>CAUUSU010000070.1:0-6988 GCA_963547835.1 uncultured Campylobacter sp. | reverse complement strand
TTTCGTTGTGGATGGCGTAGATCCTGCTAAGCGCGGCGGTGTTTGCAAAAAGCCCACACATCTCGCATTTTTGCGCAAGCAGCGCTATGGCTTCATTCACGCCCGAGGGTTTGAAAAATCTCACTTCGTTTCGTTCAAATTCTTTGATAAAATCCGCGCTTACAGAAATTTCGCTATCGTTTAGCTCGTAGATCAGATGGTTATTCGCGTCCGCCTTACACAGCGCGATGAGCCTTCGCAGCTCCTCTTTTTTGATAAGCGAAGCGGTTTTGATGTGAAGCGTGTTGCTGCCGCCGAAAAGCGAGGGCTCCAAGAAGCTCCGCGCCTGCTCAAAATCATACTCTAAAAAATACAAACTCAAAAAATTTTCCGCGGCGTAAATTTGCTTCAATCGCTGCGCGTAAAGCTCGTTTGAAAAATCGTCTCCGCCGCGCAAAAGCACGAAATTCGGCACCCTTCCGCTTGCGATAAGCCCGTCAAATTCTTTCCTATACATCAGATCTTCTTTACCACCCTGCCTAAAATCACTCCGCTAGCGATATTTGCGTCCGTAAGCTCGACTAGCACGGGCGTTAAAATGTCGCCGGCAAAATTTGAAACCAAAATTTTAGCTCCCTTTAACTTATCGTCTAGCTTTACGGTGACAGAATTTCCGTTTTCGTCGATGTAGCAGCGAAATTTTTTGCCCAAATTTTCCGCTGCCCAGCGCGCAAATTTTCGGTCCATAAAATCAAACGCGACCTTGTCCGCCTCGCGCTCTAGCTCGTTTAGCCGCGCGCACGTCGCGTCGATGTTTAAAAGCAGGTAATTATAAAATTTCTCATCCCCCCTCATCTGCGCCTTTAGCAGGCGGTGCAAAATGAGATCGGAATAGCGCCTAATCGGGCTCGTGAAGTGCGTGTAGTTATCAAATCCGAGCCCGAAATGCCCGCGCGATTCGGATCCGTACTCGGCGCGCTTTTGAGCCTTGATGATGAGCTTATCGACCTCCTCGCGGATCCCCATGGCATCGGCTTGCGCTTGGATTTCGCCGATCATCTTAGCAAGGTTGCTCTGATACGGCGCGTCGATGCCGAACAGCGCCAGATCGTCAAGCAGAGCGTAAATTTTTTTAAGCTCCGCCGAGCCGTGATTTCTAAAAACGCCCCGCTCGATACGCGCCGCAGCGGCTTTGTTGGCTAGCAGCATACAATCCTCGATGAGTTTGTGCGACGGAGTGTCGGTCTCAAAGCGGGTGGAGTTTATTAGGCCGCGCTCATCAAGCGTGATGCGAAGTTCCTTGGTGCGGAAATCAAATCCGCGCTTCAGCCTCGCGCGGCGCAGGCGCTCGCAAATTTCATTAAGCGGCAAGAGCCAGCTTAAAATTTCAGGCTCGCACGCCTTACGGGTGCGTAAAATTTCATCGACCTCGTCGTAATTGTAGCGGCGTTTTGATCTTATAATCGCTTCGAAAAGCTCCTGCTTTTGCGGGTTTAAATTTTCATCCAAAGCGATTTTAAAAACAAAGGCTAGCCTCGGCAGATCAGGCATCAACGAGCAGATGTTTTCGCTAAGCTCGCGCGGTAGCATCGGCACGGATCGGTGCGGGAAATAGATCGAAAAGCCGCGAAATTTCGCCTCCTTATCGATCGGCGAGTATTCGCTTACATATTCGCTCACATCGGCGATCGCGACGTAAAGCGTGCGCTCTTTTACGTCAAAATAGATCGCGTCGTCGAAGTCCTTGGCGTCGATGGGATCGATGGTGCAAAAGGGCAGATGCTGCAAATCCACGCGCTGCGGATACAAAGAGCCGTCCACTTCGCTGCCGAAGCTCGCGGCCTGCTGCTTGCACGCTTCGTTAAATTCATCGTTTTTATCGTAGATCGCTAAAGAAATTTTCTCATCGACGAAGGGATCGGCTAAGCTTCCGATCACCTCGGTAATTTCGTTCGTTAGATTATCGATCTTTAAAAGGGTATTCGGCGGCAGTTGCTTTAGCGATTTTTGCGTGGCTTTGAGCGGATTTGCGAGGCCGGTTTTGACGTTCACGCCTAAAATTTCGCGCCCGAAGCTTTTGGTATAAACCACGCTCGTTAAAAACGCGGGCTTAACGCACATCAGCACCTTTGCGTGCAGACGGGACTTTCTTGAGCTTAAAATTTTTGCTAGGATCAGATCGCCCAGATGCACGCCGCTTAAATATCTGTTTTCGATGATGAGATCTGCCTTGAAGCGGTCGTCGAAGCTTTGCAGATAGCCCGTGCCGTCGCGCGCGATGTCGAGCCTGCCGAAAACATAGCCGTCGTTTAGGTAGAGCTTGCCCTTGTGCGCGCTGATAGCGCCGATATTTAAGAGGTTGCGCACGAGCTCCTTTTGCTCGCCGCTAAGATCCTTTTCAAATACGCCCGAGTTGAAGGCGCGCAGGAGCTCTTTCATATCGAAATTTCGCCTTTCGCCTCTAAAAACGCCTCCTGCTCGAAGCCGAACTCGACTAGTAAATTTAAAGCGTTATCGATGCTAAGCTCGTCGAAGTGGTGGTAGATATTGACCGCGGTTTTGGCGATCTTTAGCATTGCATAGCGGGATTTGTTCTCAAAAGGCGCGTCATCGGGGACGTTTGAATACAGCGCGTCCTGCGCGATCTGCTCTAGCCCGAAATGCGCAAATAGCGCGTGCGAGACGCTTTCGCGGTTCGTGCCGGTAAATTTCATCTCCACATCGGTAAAATCCTGCGGAAAGATCGAGCCTTTGATGGCGTGGTAAAATTCCTCCGCCTTGCCCGCCGCACACACCTGCTCGTCGATAAAAACCCGCCCAAACTCCACTAAAATCACGCTTGAAAGGATGTTTTGCTCAATCTGCGGGTAGGATTTGATCCACGAAAACATAAGCAGATTTCGCAGCAGCGAGACCTGCGTGAGCTTTTCGCGGTCGATGCGATACGCCTGCAGGCTCGGCTTTAACATCTCGTCGAATACTGCGAATAGAAAAAACGCCCGCATCTGCTCGCGCCCGTAAAGCTCAAACGCTCGCTGCAAATTTAGCGCCTTTAATGCCGCGGCGCCCTGCTCTTGTCCCCGCTCCTGCGCTCTTCCCCATTCTTGCTCCTGTTTTTGCTTATGCGCTTGCCCCTGCTCCTGCACTCGTTCTTGCTGTTGCGTTTGTGCGGCTTGCGTAGAGATGCTCGAACCTAGCGCGCAATCAGCTCTCGCAGCGACGTGCTGATTTTGCTGCTGCGTATCGCTTGCTACTTGCGAGGGGTTAAATTTAAAATTCTCGTCGCTGTAGTTCACGCCGCTTGCGTCATTTGAATGATTAAATTTAAGACTGTCGCCCCGCCCCGCTAAGTCTGCGCCCTTTTGCTCGCTCGAGGTGCACTCGTTTTGCAGCCAATCGTTTGCGGCGTCTTGTAAGCCGCATTCCATAGGCTCCACGCCTTGGAGATCGCACCGCTCATCTGTAGCGGCAAAATTTTGCCTTGCAAGCCCCTCTGCGCTAAATTTAGACAAACCGCAAAAGGCTAAATTTAAAATTTTATCCGCAAGGGGGGCGTTTTTTGAAATTTGCAAAGCGAGCCTGACGTCCGAAACGTCCGCGTCAAACGATGCTAAAATTTTTAAAATTTCATCGCTAAAGCCCGCGAGCGCGCCTATTTTTTGGGTTATAAATTTATTCATTTTAAAAAGCCGTTCAATATAAATTTCGCACAATCATATCAAATTTTAACTCAAATTGCAAAGCAAAACGCCGCCGTTGCGCCTAAATTTCGCTCCGCCTCGCGGGCTTTTAAAGCGCTCTTTTTGCTCCTAAAAATCGCGGATCAAACCGCCCGTTTGTCGCGGCGGCAAAACCGAAATTTCAAGCGCCGTTTTATAAAATTTTAATCCCCTTTCGTATAGAATGCATCGAAATTCCGTTTATAAAGAGCTTGATTAAAACAGAAGTTTGAAGAGCTAAAAAGACTTAAAAACTGAAAATAACTTTAAAATGCTCAAACTGGCTTTTAAAATTTCATATAAATTCAAGCAGATGAATTTATATGAAATTTAATGACGAGCTAAGATATAGAGCAATAAAATATTGCTACTAAAGAAGCTCTTTGGGCTTTACAAATTTGCATATGTATTTTTATAAGGGTTAGATATGCGCAGTATAGTATTTCTTTTCATAATACCCGCTTTTTTTACCATAAGCTTTTTTGTCGCCTTAATCGCCCCCTAAAGGCAAACGCAAACTGCTTTGGCTTTTTGTTTGGTTTATGGTGTTTTTCGGGGATATTGTCGTACTTAAAGCAATTATGGCCTATTATGATTTTAAATATGCCAAGATAAACGTCTATGAAAAGCCCGCCATACACGCTTACTATGCCGGAAAAAGAGAAATAGTCGAATGGAATATAAGCGGTTTTCTTTTGATAGATCCAACCAATTGGCTAAATTTCCCTGCAAATACGACCGATGCGAATTTCATATCTTTGATAAACGGCTACGTAAATTTCATAGATTATAAAGAAAAAAGCGAAAATCCTGTCACAAACGGTAAATATTTTAGAATTTATCTGGATGACTCTATACCGCACAAGAGTGCTTTTTATCAGCCAAGTTAAGCACAAGAGGCTTTTTAAAGAGTATCCCGATAACGTATGAAGAATTAAATATATTTTTTAATCAACTACAATCAAATCATGAAAGCGAGGATAAAATAATCAGAGAGATAAAATCATTACTTGATGATAGAAATGCCTCGACGATAGATATAAAACCGTCTAAAATATTAAGCTACATAAAATACAATATGAAAGATCTCAAGCAAATTTACAAAGACAAATGCGTAGCTCGTAAAGAAATCAATGAAGATGAGATAGCCGATATAGAGTTGGTATTGGAAAAAGAAAATAGGATGACGGACTGGCGCATAGAGCCGGTACCAAATATCAAAACCTTTCTTGACGACCTAATCGGTCTAAGCTTTAACTACGGCGGAATCATAAAAGATAGAAAAACGGGCAGGATACTAGCCGATAATATATACGAAAACGTAAGATACCAAGGAGCGTTAGGCGAAAGCTTTATAAAGGCTTTTGGAAGCGAGTCGAGAGGATACGGGATATCTTGCGATAGCGGCAGGGAGAAGTATTTGGATATATGTAATCAAAAGATGATAGAAGAATTCTTCAGAAAGGATAGAAAATGAGAAAGTTTGAGGCGCTAAAAACATATGCAGAGCTAGCATGGGCGGGGTATATATGGGATTGAACAATTAACAAGCTGTGGTATAAAAAAGACTGCTATGCTATTTAGATTTAACTGAGGGCTAATTCAGATCAAACAGATCCAAATATTAAATTTGCAAATTTAAATTTACTAATTGTGTGAATTTGTAAAGTAAGTTTAAATTTGTAAATTCATAAAATTCAGTATCAGCGATAATGACCGATATTGAATTTACAATAAAATTTTATAAAAATTGTAAATTTGTAAAAAATAAAAGAAAATTCAGAAAATAATCAAAATTTAGATGAAAACACGAATTTGGAAAATCAAAACAAGCCAAAACTACTTTATAGACTTGATAAAAGAAATCCGTTTTATGTAGCTTTTGATTTAATTGTTTATTTGTTGATAGCTTGGATACCGATAATATTTGCTATACCAAATTTTGTTTTTGATATTGGCATATTTAGTCTGATTTTAAATATGTTTTGTGCCTATATTTCGTTTATAGTTTTACAAATTTTATATTCGATAATCTTTTTTGATTATTTTGAAATTTATGAAGATAAAATGGTTTATAAGGATATTTTTGGTTTTAAAATTATATTACATGCAAAACAAATTGATAGATTTTTTTCGTATGGATATTGTGGAGTTACAGAATTAATGGCCATTTTTAGAAAAAGAAGATTTAAAATTTCTCCAATAATATTAATTCTTAGTTTAACTTCTGAACAAGAAAACGAAATAAGAAAAAACATAGCAAATTTAAATATAAAAAATTTTAATAAAAAGGATTAAAATGAGAGATTATGATAAAGCTCCACTCGTCATTAGAAATAACTTTATAATGATAATGTATGGTTTTACATTTTTGCTTGTATGTAACACTATAATGATTTATATTGTATTTTTTACTGGTGTTGTCGATTGGAATAGTGGCGATTTTTTTGAAATTTTAAAAAATGAAATGAGAAATCCAAGATTTAGCTCTGTGGTTGTAGCATTTCCAATAGTCAATATTTGGGCTTTTATTGATTTTATTAGAAAATTTAGAAAACCGAAAAAGTATATTTATATAATGATAAAGTTTATTGGGATAAACGAGACGCAACAGTAGAAAAACAAAATATTATTTGGGTTAAAAAAGGTATTTATCCTATGATTGGTAAGATACCAGATAACTCGGTTCAAAAAATTTTTGCACCATTTGGTTTTGTTATTGCGGGATTTTTTTTGATTTTATCAAATTTACTTGCTTGTTTAGCAAAATTAGTTGCTTTATTAATTAACAAAGATTATAAATTTATACTATTTTGCACCATAGTTTTTTATGACAATCAAAAAAATGCCGTAAATGTCTATTTAATGACAAAGCAAGACTATAAACTAGTAAATGAATATTTACTACAAAATTTTAATTTACAAATCGAAAATTTAGATAAAAACTACAAATTCTATAAATAGGAGAAAAAATCATGCCAGAAGATAACAATACTTCTAACAATTCAAATCAAGGTGTTGCTTGGTATATCGAGCCCACTTCGGATACAATCGATTTCATAAAAGGAATTCCTGTAAATGTTTTAGCCGACCCTGATAATGTCAAGGTTTTTGATAACTATGTAAAAATCAAATCAGGTGGGCTAAATATGGTTATTCCTATCGTTGATGCGGCTACTGGGAAAAAAGAGTGGGACGAAGCTATCGCAAGGGGAGCCGGTGATGTGGTGCAAGACTTGGCTGTTAGTGCTTTAGCTTCTAGTGCGTATGTCGCTTTCTTTGGTTCAAAT
>CAUUSU010000069.1:0-7090 GCA_963547835.1 uncultured Campylobacter sp. | reverse complement strand
GGAGTTTTTAATGCGCGAAAACGACAAGTATGATTTTAAATTTATTGACGGCGGCTTTGTATATCAGCAGCGCGACTACGTAGGCGCAGGCGAGGTCGCAAACGCCCGCTGCGTCACGGGGCGCGCGGCGAGCCAGAGCGAACTGGATGACCTAAAAATCGCGTGGCAGATCGCCGCACTTACGAAGAGCAACTGCGTGGTTTACGTCAAAAATCGCGCGATGGTCGCGATCGGCATGGGTATGACGAGCCGCGTGGACGCCGCGCGTGCGGCAGTGGCAAAGGCTCGCGACGTGGGCGTCGATCTGCGCGGCTGCGCGCTTGCCAGCGAGGCGTTTTTCCCGTTTAAAGACAGCATCGAGATCGCCCATGCTGCGGGCGTCGCGGCGGTCGTGCAGCCGGGCGGCAGCATTCGCGACGATGAGGTGATCGCAAGCGCCGATGAGTTTGGCATGGCGATGTATTTTACGGGAGTGCGCCACTTTTTGCACTAAATTTTGCTCGCCTGCGGTGAGACGGATTTATTGTGATAGCTTTATAACTTTTTATGCCGTTGCAAATCTTGAAAACTGCGTCGGAGGGGCGGATCTCATTGCTCGCTTCGTAGCGGGCACGATATAAATTTGACCGCGCTCCGATACGCGGCGGGCGTGATGCGAATCGGACTACTTGCGTTTTGCCATACAGCTATGCGGCGCCGATTTGGCTACGCGACATATCGCTTCATATCGGCGCGGCGCAATCTAAATTTAATCATCCGCCGCTCTTGAATGGTCGCGAAAATTTTATCTAGCGGCCGCGGCGCGAAAATTTTAAATTTAATCGCGCACGCAGCGGATGGGTTCGCGCCTCGCCGTCGTATAGCGGCGTACAAATTTTATCTCGCGGCGCGAAAATTTCATGGCGCCTATTTTGCGTTGAAATTTCGGCGCCGTTTCGCAGCAGATACGGAGCGGAATATAAATTTTTAAAACGGCGCCTCGTCGCGATCGGTGCGCCGTATATACAAATTTTAATCGCGCAGCGGAGTGGATGGGTGCCGTGCCGCATTTGAAGCGGTGCGTAGATAAAATTTAATCGCGTAGTAGAGCAGCGGGCGCAGTGCAAAGCTTCCGTCCCGCGAGCAGTCCGTGTCCTCGCAAAACGGTGCCTACGGTAGAATTCGGCAGCGTCGTAAAACTCGCAAAGGCGCTAAATTAGGCTCAGATTACGGTTGCGCGGCAGTAAAATTTTGATCCCCACGACGGTAGCAAAATCTAGCCGCGAGGCGCGACAATAAAATTTCGCGCCGCAATAGGGCATATCAAAATCTCTAAATCCCCACGTAAGCCGCGATGAATGGATAAATTTCACGCGAGCCGTAGCGCAGGCGAATGGACGGCGCAAGGGTCTCGCTCGTAAAAGAGTTAGAATTTCATCGTAGCGCAGGGGCGATGAAATTCTAACCCTGCAACGGTAGCGAAATTTTAATTCCTGCCGCGGCGATCAAATCCAACCGCTTGCCGCGCTAGCGAAATCCGCCCCCCCTGCTGAAGCGGTAAAATTTTAATCTTGGCGGCGGCGGTAAAATTTCAGCCCTCGTTATAGCATAGAATTTTAACCGCTTGCGAGGAGGTAAAATTCCGATGCTGCAGCGTGCCGCAAGGATAAGATAAAATTTTGATCTTGCGCCGCCGCGGTAAGATAAAATTTTTGATCCCGCCTCACCGTAGCGATAAAATTCTAATTCTGCGGCGACGGCGAGCCGAAAGCCCCGATCCTGCGGCGATAAAATTTGGGTAGCGATCCGCCGTAAGCGATAAAGTTTCTCCCTTTCACTCTCGCTTCATTTAGAGATTGTAAAATTGCGCAAAATTTAAAACGAAAGGATCAAAATGAAAATTTTCAAAGTCTTAATCTGCCTCTTTGCTTTGGCGGCAGGTTATTTAGTTGTGCTAAATGCCGCAGACGGCGGCGCGGCGGATGCAAATTTTAAAGTTAAAGGGGGCGGCATGAACGCAAACGTAAAAGAAATTTATCTAGCAGGCGGCTGCTTCTGGGGCATGGAGGCGTATTTCAAGCAGCTCGACGGCATAGTTGCGACGCAGGTGGGCTACGCCAACGGCAAGAGCGATAAAGCAAGCTACGAAGGGCTGCATAGCAGCGATCATGCCGAGACGCTACACTTAAAATACGACGCCAACGTCATCAGCGAGCCTGAAATTTTGGCGCATTATTTCCGCATCATCGATCCGTTCTCGATCGATAAACAGGGTAACGATCGCGGTCGCCAGTACCGCACGGGCATCTACTACGCCGATGAGGCGAGCGGCGAGCTCGCGCGCTTTTTTATAGCGGCGCAGCAGGCGAAATTTAAAGAAAAGATCGCCGTAGAAGTGGCGCCGCTAAAAAATTTCGTCCGCGCAGAGGAGTATCATCAGGACTATCTCGGCAAAAATCCCGGCGGATACTGCCACATCGATCTGCGCCTTGCTAAAAAGCCGCTTGAGGACGATGAGAAATTTAAAGTGCAAAGCAAGGAGGAGTTGAAGAAAAATTTAACCGAGCTTCAGTATCAGGTCACACAGGAAAAGGCGACCGAGCGGCCGTTTTCGAGCGAATACGACAAGAATTATAAAAAGGGCATCTATATCGACATCGTGTCGAAAAAGCCGCTGTTTTCATCTACAGATAAATTTGACGCGGGCTGCGGCTGGCCGAGCTTTTCAAAGCCGATAACGACCGATGCGATCGCGTACGCGCAAGATGACAGCCACGGTATGCAGCGCGTCGAGGTCTCCAGCCGCGTAGGAGGCAGCCATTTGGGGCACGTCTTTGAGGACGGACCGAGAGATAAGGGCGGTATGAGATACTGCATCAACGGCGCGAGTTTGAAATTTATCCCGCTTGAGGAGATGGACGCGCTAGGCTACGGGGATTATAAAATTTACGTAGAATAGCCGCGACTTCTGGACTAGCTCGCGATCGAGCGGCTGCGGGTTTGGCTTGCGACCGAGCAGTTTTGGGACCGGCTTGCGGCTTGGGCGATTCCGAGGCTAGCTTGCTTGCTGGGCGGCTTTGGGATCGGCTTACGACTGGACGGCTTTGGGTTATGCTTACGGCTTGGATAGGTTCAAGACTATCCTGTGGCGGGGCGGCTTGGAGGCTGGTCTGTGACCGAGCGGTTTAGCGGCTAGGCTCGCTCAGCTCGCAATTAGTCGGCAATTTGCGGCTAGATCGTCTAACTCGTTAGTCCGTCTACTCATTTGCGGATCAGTCCGCTCGGATTGCAATCGGTCGGGGATTTACGGCTCGGATTGTTGATCGGCCTGCTCATTTAGCGTACCAAGCGGTTTTGAAACCAAACTGACGACCGATCTGGCGCTTCGGCGGTCCATCTGCTTCGGCGATCCCTTGGTTTGACGACAGGTTTGTCTGCGGCCGTTCTCGTCGGTTTTGCTAGATCGTTTGCTTCGGCGGGCTGCTGGTTTGTGGCCGGCTTGCTGCCGATCGGTCCTGTAATTAGCTCGTAACCGATCCCGGGGCTGGTCGGCGATCGGTCGGTGCAGCGGAATTTAAACAAAGCGGGGGCGGTTCATCCTCCGCCTTAGCGCTCGGCAAAATTTGTGCGATAGAATTTAAACGAGGCGAGGGCGGTTCCGAATAGAATTTTAATAGAGTGCGGCTGCGATCGCACCGCTGCCAAAATGAACGCGCCACGGAGAAGCCGTGCCGTGGATGGAATTTGAGCTCGCATTGCTTAAATTTCATCGCCACAAGCCGTTTCGGTTTTGCGGTCGGTCGGCGGTTTGACGATTTATCGGCGGATAAATTGGCTTGGCGGCTACAGATGGAATTTTAAAATTCCAAATACGATAAAAATTTAGCGGTAGTGGAATTTTAAAAATTTATCGATACGGAATTTCATGCGGCGCGAGCCGCTAAATAAAAATGCGCGGACGCAGTCCGCCCCGCTAGCGTCGTCGGAGGTTGGGTGGGGTTTGGGGCGGGAAGGGGAGCGACCTCGCAATTCAAGCTCCCTTCCCGCCCCAAGAAACAGAAAATACGGCATAAATTTCACAAGCCGTGGATTCGGCGATAAAATTTTGAAATTTTATCTCTTAAAATATAATAAGTGTAGCATGCTTAGTAAGAGATGCGGCGTAAAATTTGAAATTCTGCAACGAAAACGGCGCCTATGCAATGCCCGTTCTGCATCCGCGTCGCAAATTTTAAATTTAGGATAAAATTTTAATGGCTAGCCCCGCGCAAAACAGGAAAATCCCCGCATAGATCGCTAAAAACGGCGCGATTATCGCATAGTGAATGATGAACTCGAAAAAATTGTAGATCAAATGCTTGCTTTTGGGCTCTTTAAATTTTAATTCTAGCGGCTCGCTCGAATCAAACGGCGTATTGGATCGCAAGATGTGCTTTGGACTAAACATCCAGCGTACGAAATCTATTTATTGCGCTGCATATAGTCTTTGCCTATACCCCAATACGCCGTTTATATAGCATGCAAAAGCCGCCGAAAAACAAAATGAGCCCGATATCGATCAGCCTATCCGCCATAGCGATCTTTCCTTTGCTATTTAAATTTAGAAATTTAGCCCGCCGTATTTGCTCTCGGCGTTTGCTTATTGAAATTCTAATTTCGCGGGATTGCACTCTTTGTCGGCTTTGCAATCTTGCAATTTTTTGATGATTTTATTGAAATGTTCTTTGTTATGCGCCAAATCTCTCGTCATCGTTGTGTATTTGATTACTTCGTCAATGTCGAAAGAATAATGTAGATATGTTAGAGCGCAAAGAAAGCAAGAATTTATAATCTGACCGACTTCGCAGCCTCTTATTAGCCGTTCTAAACCTAATGGAATTCTGCTTGTTTTAATTAGAATTTCGCCCGCTAAATCACAAGCTTCAAAATTTTCTCTGCCATTTTTTTCAAAGCATTTCGCATTTAAAGTTTCTAATAATTTTTCACAAGTACTGTATTTTCCATTGCCAAAATCGCACTCCTTTATAAATTGCGAAATTTTTGGAGAATAAATTTTATCGCAACCTATGTAATAATGCGAAGCATCGCAACTAACTTTCGCTCTGCCGTATTCTTCGGCGGACATTTTATAAAACCCGTCGCTTAAAATTTTAACTTCCGCAGAATTTTGCTCTTGCGCCTCGCTTGGTTCCGTATCTTGCATCGCAAAAGCAGCCTCGCTAAAACCGAGCCACAGCGCAAGCGCTAAAAAAACCTTTTTCATTTTCTCTCCTTCGTTCATTATTATTCGCTCATGATACCTAAAAAGCGATAAATTTTATTTATTTTGCGTGGGATTCGGGCTGCAAGGTCGTAAGGTTTTTAAGACATTTTAAATTTGCCTCGCGGAATTTTAAGTAGGATAAATTTTAAATTCTAAGATGCGAGCAGAATCCTTAGTTAAATTTCGGCGCGATACAAGGTAAATTTGAGCAGGCTAAAATTTTTGCACGTTGGAATTTAAACGAAAAACTAGGCGTCGCGATCTGGCAAACACAAAAATGCAAAAAAATGTGAAGCTAAAATTTATCGCATGTCGAAATTTAAACCGCCTTTTGGCTAAATTTAAGCTAAAAACGCTATAATCCCCTTTCTTTTATTTCGTGCGCTCGTAGCTCAGCTGGATAGAGCATTTGATTGCGGTTCAAAAGGTCGGGGATTCGAATTCCTCCGGGCGCACCATCTACAAATATTTTTTTCGCTATAATCCGTGAAATTTTAATCTTGGAGCAAAAATGAGAGCATTCGCCGAATGGGAAGAGCAAGAGGCGCTTTTGGCGTCTTTGCCGCACGCAGGTACCGACTGGGCGCCGTATTTAGGCGAGATACGGGTGGCTTATCGCGACTTTATCGCCGCCGCAGCGAGGTTTGAGCCGGTCGTTGCGATCGCGCCGCGCCGTGAGGATTTTGAGCAAATTTGCGGCGGCTTAGCAAACGTGAGCTTCGCGCAAATCGATACCGACGATACGTGGATCCGCGATTACGGCGCGATCGACATAGAGGAGGGCGGTAAAATCACGGGGCTAAATTTTCGTTTCAACGCTTGGGGCGGCAAGTTTGCAAGCGCCAAGGACGACGCGTTAAATTCCAAGCTTTACGCCGCGAGCGCCCGCCCGCTGCGAGATGTGGATCTGATCTTAGAAGGCGGCAGCGTCGATTTTGACGGCGCGGGCACGATGCTGACTACTAGCGCGTGTTTGCTGAACGAAAATCGCAACTCCCTAAGCAAGGCCGAGTTGGACGCGCGGCTGCGCGAAATTTTCGGCCTAAAAAATATAATCTGGCTGGAACACGGCTTCATCAAAGGCGATGATACCGACAGCCACGTAGACACCCTGGCGCGCTTTCTAAGCCCGCACGTCGTGGCTATTTCGTCGTGCGACGATCCGAGCGATCTGCACTATGCGGAGCTTGGCGCGATGAAGGATGAAATTTCATCGCTCGGATACGACGTGATCGAACTGCCGATCCCGCGCGCGATCTTTTATCGGGGGCGCAGGCTGCCCGCGACTTACGCAAATTTCGTCTTTTTAAACGGCGCGCTCATCGTGCCCACCTACGCGGACCCCGCAGATCCGCACGATCCAAACCGCGCGGCGGACGAGCTGGCGCTGTCGCGTCTGCGAGCAGCGTGCACGGATCGCGAAGTAGTGGGAGTGAACGCGCGCATTTTCATCCGTCAAAACGGCTCGCTGCACTGCTCGTGCATGAATAAATTCAGGCTTTAAATTTAGATCGAAGGAAAAATATGAAAATTTTAAAAGTTGGGCTGATCTCGCATAAATTTGAAGGAACTAAAGCGCGCACGATAGCACGCAGCATCGAGCTCATTGCGCGTGCGGCGGCGAAGGGCGCGCAGTTAATCGTTTTGCAAGAGCTTCATCAGACGCATTATTTTTGCCAGCGCGAAAATACCGAAAATTTCGACTATGCACAGGATTTCGAGCGTGATTTGCGGCTGTGGAGCGAGGTGGCGAAGAGATTTGGCGTGGTGCTGGTAAGCTCGCTTTTTGAGCGCCGCGCCGCGGGGCTGTATCACAACACCGCCGTGGTCTTCGAGCGCGACGGCTCT
>CAUUSU010000068.1:0-7095 GCA_963547835.1 uncultured Campylobacter sp. | reverse complement strand
CGTTTTCTTGATTTAAAAATTTTTCGTAGTTTTCTTGCAGTTCAAAAATTTCGACTAGCGCATTTACCGTGCCGCCCTCATCATCCGTGTCGCCGAGGTTTTTTAAATTTACCGTCGGAGCGTGCAGAAACGCTTTAAAAACCTGATGGATCAGCTTGCGTGCTTCTTCTGCATCGCTGTGTTTTAGATAGCCCTTTTTAAGCGCCTTGGCTAGCTCTAGCTCGGCTACTTGTTTCGCGCTTTGACGCAAAGCCTTGATGATCGGCGTGGATGCCGCTGCCTTGAGCCATTTGAAAAATTCATTCGTGCATTTTGCTACGATCGAGTAAGCGATCTGCGCCTGCTCCTCGCGAAGCAGCAAATTTTTCTTTACGATCTCCTCCAGATCATCGACGCTGTAAACCTCGACGTCCTCACTCTGGCTAAGCTCCACGTCGCGCGGCACGGCGATGTCGAAAAAATATCGCTTAAAGCTTTTGGGCTCAAGCAAGCTATCGGTAATGATCGGCTCTTGCGAACCAGTAGCACTGAAAAATAGGCTATTTGCGTTTAGATATTTTTTGAGATTATCAAGGCTATCGATTTTAATACGGGATTGTACCTGCGCGGAGGAATTTGCGCAGGCGGTGGAATTTTTATCGTCCTTTGGATTTTCGCCTGCTATGCGAGATTCATTGCTGTCTGTAAAAGTCTCTTTATTAAAATTTACGCCGTCTTTGGAATTTTGTTTTTGCGCGACATTTTCGCCCGCGAAATTCGCGACACTTCCGGAATTTAAGCCGTCTGAATTTTTTCCTGTGCCGGGATTTTCATCCGTGCAATTTTTCGCATCCAAGGAATTCTCGCCAAGTAGCAAGGCGACTAGCCTCTGCGCGCCGGCTAAATTTCGATTTAAAATCGTGATATTCGCGCCGTTTGCTAGCAGGTGTTTGCACGCTAGCTCGCTCATCTCTCCCGCGCCCACTACCACGGCGTCCGCGCCTTGCAAGGAGCCCAGTCTATCCTTTGCCATCGCCACGGCGACGCTTGAGACCGAGATCGGATTTTTTGAAATTTCGGTTTGGTTGCGGATGCGCGCCGCGCACTTTAGCGCTTCATCTATCGCTCTTGCGATCTGCGCGCCGGCGCGAGCGTTTTGCATCGCGAATTTATAGGCGTCTTTGAGCTGGCCTACGATCTGCGTTTCGCCCACTACGAGGCTATCAAGAGAGGCTGCGACGGCGAAAAGATGGTGTATCGCGCCGTAATCCTCGTAAATATCGGCACGCTCGGCTAGCTCGTCGTAGCTCACGCCGCTAATGCGCGAAAGCGCCAAAAGCACGAACTTTTGCGCTTCGCTAAAGTCGCTTACGACGGTAAAAATTTCTACGCGGTTGCAGGTGCTTAGCACCAAACACTCCTCTATTGCGGAGTTTGAAGCCAAAAGGCGCAAAATTTCTTTCTTGCGCACGTCGTTTGAAAACGACAGCTTCTCGCGCACCGTGATGTCCGTGTTTTTGTGGGTGAAGCTCACGCTCATATACGCCATCAAAACTCCCTATCTATCATATCTCGCACGATTTGCTCCAGCTTGTCGTTTTTAAATTCCGCCACGGCTTCGAGCGCCTTTTGCCCGTAGGCGCGAGCTTCGTTTATACAGCGCTCGATGATGCCGTGCTCGCTAAATTTCGTCTTGATCCATGAAATTTCGCTCTCGCGAAGCTGTTTTTTAAAAAACGATTTTAGCTTTTGCCGATCCGCATCATCTAAATTTTCGTATAAATAGATGTAGGGCAGGGTGGTTTTACCCTCCGCAAAATCGCTCAAGCTCGGCTTACCGAGCGCTTCTGAGCTTTGCGTCACGTCTAAAATATCGTCGATGATCTGAAAGGCAAGCCCTAAATTTTTGCCGTATTCGCCAAATTTCGCGCTCGCGCTTGAAATTTCATTATGATCTTTCGCGGCATTTGGAATTTCGCCACCATTTTTTGCGCCGCTCATATCTAAAATTTCGCCGCGATTTTCTGCGCCGCCGAATTTTAAAAACGCCCCGCAGCGCGCGATCTCTTCGATCAAAGCGGAGGTTTTTAGATAGATCATCTGCAGATATTTGCTCGCATCGTCGTTGAAATCGTTACTTAGGCTTACGTCCATAAGCTCGCCCACGGCCAGCTTCGTGACGGCGCCCGAAAGCGCGGCGGCGATGCGGCTTTCAAATTTGCTAAGTTCGAAGTATGCCTTGGAATAGAGTATGTCTCCCAGCATCACGGCGTTTTTGGAGCCGTAAGTGGCGTTGATCGAGGGTTTGCCGCGGCGCACCGAGCTTTCGTCGATGACGTCGTCGTGCAGCAGGCTTGCGGCTTGAATGAGCTCGATGATTGCGCACAGACGCAGCGATTTTTCATCTTTTTGCGCGATGTTTAGTAGCAGTTTGGAGCGCAGTTTTTTGCCGGGGCTTAGCCTATCAAACATCTCGTTAGCGGGCTCGTAGCCGCATTCTGCGATGAAGCTTTTCATAATTAAATCAATTTGATCTAGCATTTTACTCGTCGTTACTTAGAATATTTCCGCTTATTTGCAAAAATTTGTCGTTTAGCTCGTCTTGTAGATCCTGCTGCGCGATGAAGCTTTCGATCTCGCGCTCGCTAATGCCGCGCGCTTCGCAGAGCCGCTCACAGGCGATTAGGCGGATTAGAGCTTCTTCGATTTCGTTTTGCACTAAAGTAGGGCTTGCAGCGGATAAAATTTCAAAAAATTTCTCTCTTGGGCTGCCTTCAAAAATATCCATTTACCTTCCTTAAAATTTCACGATTATAGCAAATGTAAAATTTAATTTAGGTTAGGGCGCGGCAAACTATCGGGGCTTTTAAACAGGAGCGATTGCACAGATTTTGCGCTTGTGTGCGGTAAATTTTTAAGCTTAAGCGCGGGATTTTGGGCTTTGAATCTATAAATTTTAAAATTTTACTTGTTTGCGAGATAGGCAGAGCGAGCGGAATTTAAAAATTTAATCTTGGTCGCGTGGCTGATTAAACGCGAAGCTTTGCAGAAGGTGGAATTTTAAATTTACAGATAAGCAGCTTTATTTTTTTGCGGAAATTTTAAAATTCTTTGGCGCGAGTGAAATTTTAGGTTTCGCGTGAGCGGATAGAATTCCGCTTTGTTTAAGCGGTAAAATTCTTGAATTTCGCGTAGGCGGAGAGGATTTTCGCTTTGCTTGTGCGGTAAAACCTTGATTTCTGCGTGGCGGAAAAATTTACTCGTACAAAATCTAATCGTACGCGCAACACGCATCAGGCTTTTTAAAATTTTAAAAAGCCGCCGCTTTGCGAGAATTTGAAATTTCATGGACGCAGCAAAATTCCAAAATCGCGTTTGCATTAAATTTTAAGTCTAGCTTTCGAGGCAAATTTTAAATTAAGCTGCGAGAGGGTATCTTTAAATTTTAAAATTTCGCCACCTTTTACAGATAGAATTTCATTTTTCGCGCAGATAAAATCGCGCACTACAAAAGCTACTTTTAAAATTTTAAATTCCACTCGCGCAAATGAAATCCCAGTTTCTCGTGCTAGCGGAATTTTCTGCGCAAGGATCATTTTTAAATTTTAATTGCGCTTGCGTTGCACGCGAAGATGGAATTCGCTCCGTTTTAAGAGCCTAAGCGTGATTTTGCCCTGCTGCAATACTACTTTTAATTAGCTATGCCTCAAAAGCCGGGCTACTTTAAATTCCGCCGATGATTTCGCGCGCTTGCGTGATGCTTAGGGCATTGCGACTTAGTTCGCTAGGCTCGCCAAACCCCCAGCATACCTGCAAATACTCAAGTTTTGCGCCTCTTAAATCTGCCAAGTTTGCCCGAAAGCATCGCGCTGCTGCAGCTTGTGCGCTTTCCGTCGCTTCTGCTTTTGCGGAAATTTTAGCGCCTTTAAAGCTTAGCGTTGCCGCCCCGTCAGCACCTGTGTCGTTAGGGCGGAATTTTTCATCTGCGTTAAGATTTTCGCCGCAAGAGTTTAAGCCCTCGCTAGCGCTGAAATTCTTTCTATTAGTGCCACGGCTAGCATTTAAGCTCTCGCCGTCATTGCCGCCTTGAAATTCTAAATTTTGTAAAAATTCTGCGCCGCGGAGTGCAGCTAGCTCATCCTTTTTACTATCGCCTAAAAAAATCGCGTTTTTGTGCGGCGAGCGTGCGATTACGTGTAGCAGCATCGCAGGGTTGGGCTTTGATGGCATCTGCTCGTCCGCGCCTACGACCAGATCAAATAGCCTGCGCACGCCCGTTTTTTCTAAGATCGCGCTTAGGGTATAGGAAGGCGCATTGGAGGCGACTGCGAGAAAAAATCCTGCTTTTTTGTACGAGTGCAAAAGATCTTCGATACCCTCGTAAAGCACGGCAAAATCGCGGTAATTACTTACGAATTCCTTCTCGAAAAAAGCAAGCTCTTCGGTGCTTGCTTCGGTTTTGCCGTAAAATTCCAAAAAGGCGTTTTTGCTTGGATCGTTGATGGTGTGGACGATGAAATTCTTTTGTAGCGGCGCTAGTCCGTAGAGCTCGCGGCGAGTGTTATTGACGCTGATTTCGATCGCGCGCGAAGAGTCAAGCAGCGTGCCATCCATATCAAAAATCACGGTTTTCATCTAATAATCCTTTAAAAAATCGATTTTGTGCTTGTCTTTTTTGTAGCTCTTATTGTTTTTGAGCTTTTGCAGAGCGTTTGCTTCATGCTGTAGCGCCGATCTAAACGCAGCATCGCTAATCTGTCCTGCCTCGCTAGCATCAAGGACGTTTTTAGCAAAGCTCTCAAGCGCCTTAGTGTAGGGGCTATCGAGATTCGTAGCGACCGCTTTAGATAAAATTTCGTAGTTTTTAGCTATTCGCTTCGCAAAGAGCTCTGCGTCGAAATCCTCGCGCTTTAGCAGTGCTGCGGCGGATTTTACGAAGCGTTCTAATGCGCGGATATATTTAACGCGCTCATCTTTTTCTTTGATTTGCATGATCTTTCCTTAATTAAAGCGCGCATTATAGCAAAATTCGAAATTTTGGCAAAATTACGCATATTGTAAAACTATATTTTAATAATATTTTTTCTATAAATCCCGTTATTATAGGCATTTTAAAATCATATAAAAATACTTGACTTTATTTTAAAATTTAGCTATTATTCGCCAAATTTTTTACAAAGGACGAAAATGCAAAAAGAAACCCTCGCAACTCATTTTGGTTACGACTCCGTCGCCGGCTACGGCACGATGGCAGTTCCCATTTATCAAAGCACCGCGTTTAACTTCGGTTCTAGCAAAAAGGCCGCCGATCGCTTCGCACTTCGCGATCTAGGACCGATTTATGGGCGTTTGACAAATCCTACTACTGATGTTTTTGAGGCGCGACTTGCGGCGCTGGAAAACGGCAAAGCCGCAATCGCGGTCTCTAGTGGGCAGGCGGCGATATTTTTTGCGGTGGCAAATTTAGCCGCAGCGGGCGAAAATATCATCATCGCGGAGAAAATTTACGGCGGCGCGACCACGCTTTTGGCACACACGATCAAGCGTTTCGGCATCGAGGCTAGGATTTTTGACTCCGAAACGGCAGATAATTTGGAAGGGTTAATCGATGATAAAACTAGAGCGATCTTTTTTGAGACGCTTTCAAATCCTCAAATTTCGGTTGCAAATACCGCTAAAATCGCTACAATCGCAAATAAGCACGGCGTAGTAACGATTGCGGATAACACGATCCCAAGCCCTGCGCTTTACAATCCGCTTGATGACGGCGCCGATGTCGTAATCCACAGCGCTAGCAAATATATAAGTGGGCAAGGTCTTAGTATTGCAGGTGCGATCGTTTCGGGCAAAGGATTAAATTCCAAACTCAAAGGCAATCCGCGTTACACACATTTCAACGAACCTGATGAGAGCTATCACGGCTTAGTTTATGCAGATTTAGTAGATAATTTCGACATTTATACGCTTAGGATTCGCTTGTCCTTGCTTCGCGATATTGGTGCAACGCTATCGCCGTTTAACGCGTTTCAGCTCATCCAGGGGCTTGAAACACTGCCGCTTCGCATGCAAAAACACTCGCAAAACGCGCTAAAGATAGCAGAATTTTTGCAAAATCATCCGAAGGTAAAGCAGGTCAATTATCCGGGGCTTGCAAGCTCGCCATTTAATGCCGCGATTAAAGCGAAATTTAAAAACGGCTATGCAAGCAGTCTGATGAGTTTCATCGTAGATAGCGAAGAAACAGCACTAAAGGCGGTTAGCAAGGTTAAAATTTTCTCCGTCGTAGCAAATATTGGCGATACGAAGTCGATCATCACTCATCCTGCGAGCACGACGCATTCGCAGCTAAACGAAGAGCAGCTAAACCGAGCTGGCGTACCTGCGAGCTTAATCCGCCTAAGCGTGGGTATAGAGGACGCGAATGATTTGATTTCCGATCTTACTGAGGCGCTGAAATAATGGCACTTTTAAGCACAAAGGGCGTTTATGGGCTGGCTGCGATTTTGCAGATCGCCAAAGCTAGCGAAGTAGCGCCGATAAGTATAAAAGAGATCGCCGAGCGTACGGGAGTTTCTAAGAATTATTTGGAGCAAATTCTAAATACCCTTAGAAACGAAAAGCTAGTGTGTAGCATCAAAGGTAAAAACGGCGGTTATCACCTAGCCAGAGATGCTAGTGAGATTTCTTTCGGTGAAATTTTTACCGCTCTTGAAAAGGATCTGCGGATGACTAGCATTCAGATGAGTGATCCTGGACTTCGGGCGTTTTTTGAGAAATTTGACGTCAAGCTGGCAAAGATATTTAGCGAGCCTCTAAGCAGCTACGAGGAGATGATGGCGCGAAGCGTCCAGTATTTAAATTTCAGCATTTAAAGGAAAAATATGAAAATAGCAAACGATGTTACGGAGCTCATCGGCAATACTCCGTTAGTTAGAATCAATACGTTTGGCAAAAATGCCCTCATCTTAGCCAAGGCGGAATTTTTAAACCCAAGCCACTCGGTCAAGGATCGCATCGCGTGGCAGATCGTAAAAGACGCGCTAAGCTCGGGCAAAATCGATAAAAATAGCGTTTTGATAGAGCCTACCAGCGGAAACACGGGCGTGGGGCTTGCGA
>CAUUSU010000067.1:0-7153 GCA_963547835.1 uncultured Campylobacter sp. | reverse complement strand
TTCTCCATACCGCGGTGTTGATAAAACAAGCGGTAGTCTGCATCGATAATCTCATCGCCGTCGCAAAATAGTCTAAAGTGTCCCGGCTCATCGCTCGTTACGTGAAGAGGTCCAAGCGGAACATCTACTACTCCATCACCGCTAGGAAATAAAAACTCTGCATTAGGCTCGTCTTTATGATCTACAGGATCAGGCCTATAGCGGTAGTCCATCGCGTCTTTGCGAAGTGGATGAAGCCCATCCGGCCAATCGTCGCTTAGCACTAAACGGCGTTTATCAGGCAAGCCCTCAGCGATTAAACCGAACATATCGAAGGCTTCTCTTTCGTACCATACGCAAGCAGGTACTAAAGGAGTAACCGACGGGAATGTCGGATCCGATCCAGGAATTAGCGTCCTAACGGTGATGAAGCATTTATCCTCTGCGGCAAAATCCTCCGCTTCGGTCATCTTACCGCCTTCCATAGATATCGCATAGTAAAGCGCGAAATTTCCGTTTAGCTCGCGCTCATCGTTAGGGATCATCGTGCTGATAAAACCGCCGATGTCATAATATAGCGTCTTAACCGCAAGCGGCAGATCATTTCTATCCACTAAAACGGTGATTTGATCCTCGGCTTGGCGGGTAACTTCTAAGACCTTGACTTTGGTCTTTAAAATTTCTATAAATTTATCACCTCTCATTTTTAACCTCTCATCATTATTCTAACGCCGTTTTCGACGAGCATCCAAAAATCACCTACGTGCCATACGCCGAAAATTATCACTAAAGCGCAAAGCAAGATTAGCGGTAAATTTTCAAATAAGCTCATCTCTTTAGCATAAACCACTTCACCTTTAGGCGTACCGAAGCTCGCTAGATTAAAGTGCGCGAAGTCCGCGATGAAAATAATTACGAGCGCGATCGCAAATAATGCTACGGCTATGTATTGACCACTGGCTATCGCGCCTTTGAAAACGTTAAATTCGCTTACAAAGATCGCAAACGCAGGAACACCTACGAGCGAGCAAACTGCAGCACCAAACATTATCGTAGTAAGCGGAGCGATTTTTACCATGCCGCCCATTCTAGACATATCTTTGTGACCGTAAATTCTAGCGATATTACCGGTAGAGCAGAATGCAAGAGCCTTAGTAAAGCTGTGAGCTAAGCAGTGAAAGATCGCGGCAAGCAAGCCAAAATATCCGCCGATACCTAGCGCAAATGCAATAACACCCATATGAACGACCGAGTGGTAAGCAAACATCCTCTTTACGTCGTGTTGGCGAACGAGGAAAATTCCTGCTATAAATAGCGTGATCGTGCCCGAGATCAGCATCACGTGCTTAACGAAGTCTGGCCCTACCGCTTCGGCGGTTACCGCGTAATATCTAAATATCGCTAGCATCGCACATTTTAAAAGCACACCCGAAAGTAGTGCCGAAATCGGAGCTGGACCTTCTGCGTGAACGTCAGGAAGCCAAGTGTGAGTAGGAGCAAGTCCTGCTTTGGTTCCAAAGCCTATTAGAGCGAATATAAAGATAAGCTTAGCGGCATCTTTGTTTAAGCCTTTGGCGTGATCCATAATGCTAGTCCAAAGCATCGAAGCCTCGCCGTCGCCCGTGATTTTGAATGTAGCCGCATATAGTAAAACGGTAGCATAAAGCGCGAATGCTAAGCCGATCGAGCAGATAACGATATATTTGTAACCGCTCTCGGTGGATTTTTTATCTTTATGAATAGCGACCAAAAATACCGATGCTAACGTAGTAGCCTCTACCGCAGCCCACATAAACGCGACGTTGTTACAGATAACGCTAAGCGTCATCGTAAAAACGAAAACGTGGCAGAGCGCGTAGTATTTTCTAAGATCGCTAAGATCCAGATGACCGCCCTGTATCTCCCATTTCATATAGGTGGTGGAGTATAAATTTACCAAAAAGCCCGTTACGGCGATTAGCACTAAAAATACGCAACCTAGGCTATCTAGGAATAGAAATTTATCGTATGCGTAAAAAGCCTCAAAGTTGCCGCTGATAAGCTTGCCTACGTTACAGAGTAGCCCTGCGGATGTAACCGCAGAAATCAAAACGTGTAGCGTGCTTAGGAGCTTGAAATTCTTAGGGCATAAGAATAATATCAGCGCTCCGAGCAACGGAAAAATTAATATAAAAGCTAAACTATTCATCATTAACCCCTTAAATTCGAAGCTTTAGACGTATCAAGTCCGTCATAAGCTTTGTAAAATCTAACTGCCAAAACGCTCATAATAATAACCGCAAAGATCGCGTCGGTTAAAATTCCAAGCTCGACTAGCTCGTGAGAGTTGTAAGCCATAAGCGCAAGGCTTAGGTGGATGCCATTTTCAAATAGGCAGTAGGCTAAAATTTGCTTGATGAAAGAATTTCTTAGCATGAAGCCGAAAATTCCCATCATAAATACAGTTACCGCCGCTATTAGAACGATTCTTTCTTGAATAAGAGAGAATTTAAGCAAGATCGGATTGATTGTCATCGCAATCGCTAGCGAAAATCCCATCGCAATAACGGGGCTTACGAAAAAGCCGCCTACCGGCTCATCCTCGCTGATCACATCCAGCTTTTTAACTAGCCAAAATAAAATTCCTGGCACGAAAATAACCTTCGTAAAAAACGCCACTATCGCCCAAATTCTAAGCTGCGGCGCATTGAAGTTAGAATACAGCATAAAAAATATGCTTACCAAAAATAGCGTCTGAATCGCGTAAATTCCGATCGAAAGTTTTAAATTTCTAAGTCCGAATACCGCGAGTGACGTTACGATCATACAAATTGCTAAAATATCGATATTATTCATCTTAAAATCCTACTACGTAAAGCGTTAATGCCGCAAAAGCAATGGCAAGAGCGCCGCATGAAATTTTGCGCATGCTCGAAGTCATTCTGAAGCGTGGTCCAAAGTTGTCGATGAAAACGGCTGCTACGTAAAATACGCCGGTTTTTAGCACAAAGATTATGATTGCCAAAAACGGATTGCTAAAATTCCACGGCTCAAATATCGTTAGGAATAATCCGATCATCGCAAACTGCTTCAAAATAAGCGCCGCTTGCACTAAGCCCAAATCGCTGCCTGCGTATTCGCCCAAAAGTCCTTCTTGAAGCTCTTGCTCGGCTTCGGCAAGATCAAATGGCTTTCTGCCGGTCTCGACATACATACACCATAAAAATGCAATCGAGGCGACGGCAAAGCTTGGAATTTGATAGCCGATCTGACCGCTGCGTACCATCTGCTGGATCTCAACTAAATTTGAAGTTCCCGCAGCCATCATTACTACGATTAGGCACATCATCATCACAGGTTCGACAAAAACGGCAAGCATCTGCTCGCGTCCACCGCCGGTTGCCGCAAAAGGGTTACCGCTATCTATCGAAGCCGCACCGAATACGAAGCGCAAAAGCGCGCCTAGATATAGGATAACGAAAATATCCGAATACGCTCCGAAAAGAGTATCTTTGCTGTATGTAATAGGAATAGCCGCCAAAATCGCTGCCGAAGTAGCGAATAGGAAAAACGGCGCCCACCTAAATACCCAGTGGCTGCACGCAGGAACGGTCCTACCGCGCTTAAAAAGCTTAATAATATCGCGGTAAGTCTGGAAAAAATCGCTTCCTTGTTTCGACTGAAGTTTGGCTCGAAGTTTTCTAGCCATACCGTCGAAGAGTGGAGCGACTAGGACGATAACCGCGACTTGAAATATCATTAAAAATATAGTTTGTATAGTCTGCATCTTAAACCTCCTAGATCAAGAAATATCCGACGCCCAGTATCGCGCAAAGATAGATTAGGATGTAAAGCGTATATAAATTTGCATAGCCGCTTTGAATAATTCCTATCTTATCGGCGATCTTCTTACTCCAATCGATTACCGGTTGATAAATCATCGTCCACCAAATGTCTTGTGGGTGGTTGTGATACTCGATCGGTCCGAAGTAGCCGTTTTGCTCTATTCTGCGTTTATGACCTCTAAATAACCAGTCCATAATCTTTCTTAAATCGCCGGTAAAAGGACCGCCAGTTATCTGCATGCGAGGGCTATATTTAAAGCCGCACGCCCAAGGATCGGTCTCACGAGGTTTGTCGCGATTTGCTTTCATAACCGCTAGGATGATAAACGGAAGCAGCATTGTAGAACACAAAATCACTGCAATAAGAGGAGTTGAAACGATACTTCCCAAAGGCGAAGTGATTGACGAAGCGCCTAGGCTTGCGACAAATTCTCTATTGGAAGTGATAGAATTTACCGCCTGCATTATGTAATCGACTATGAAGTGTGCGCCTACGCCAAATCCCACGCAGCCTATCATCAAAATGATCATTCCTAAAACCATTCCTAGAGGGCTTTCTTTTGCGTTTTCCCAAATTTTCTCATCCCTTGGGGTTCCTGCAAAGATTACCGCATAAAGCTTAAGGTGCATACCGACCAAAACGCCGGTAAGTGCAAGAGCGACCACTGCTAAAGAGAAGGCATATCTAATGAAAATTCCGCTTTCCTTAGCACCTTGAAGCATTCCTTGATAGGTAAACCACTCTGAAACGAAGCCGTTTACCGGAGGAAGCGCTGCGATACCCATGATACCGATAAACATACCGACGGCAGTTAGAGGCATTTTTTTAGCTAGTCCTCCTAGCACGTCCATATTCTGCGTATGAGTAGCGTGGATTACAGAGCCTGCACATAAGAATAGCAAGCCTTTGAATATCGCGTGATTTACTACGTGGTAGCAGCCTGCTAAAAATCCGACTGCACCTAGCGTTACATTGCCTGCTGCGACGCCGTAAATTCCGGTGCCAAGACCCAGCAAGATAATGCCGATATTTTCAACCGAGTGGTACGCAAGAAGCGCTTTAAAGTCGTGCTGGCACAACGCGTATAAAACGCCAAAAAGCGAGCTGGCTGCTCCTAGGATCAAAACTGCAAGCCCAAAATAGATGCTTAGCGGCAAAAATAGCGTAAATTTAACAAGCGTAAAGAGCGCTACTTTAATCATAACGCCGCTCATCAGTGCAGAGACATTCGATGGAGCCGCAGGGTGAGCTTGCGGTAGCCAAACGTGAAAAGGCCACATTCCCGCTTTTGAGCCGAAGCCGACCAAAAACAAGATGAATGCTGCTACAGAAGCGCCCATAGGCATATTTACTTTTCCCCACTCCGCAAATTCGAAGCTTCCTGCGTAGTTTGCAATGATAAGTAATCCACAGGTGATACAAAATGCACCAATCTGCGCTATACCTAGATATACCATAACGGCTTTGAGCGTACCCTTGCCATCGTTTACTATTATTAGAAATGACGAGATTAGCGTCATAAGCTCCCATAAAACAGCGAAGCAAAATACATTATCCGCACTGATGACTAAAAGCATAGATAAGATGAAGGTATTAAATAAACATGCAAAAACGCCGATATTTGCCTTGCCGATATATTCCTCAGCATAGCTCATGCCGTAAACGCTGCTTGCAAAGCCTATAAAAACGACTACGAAACTGAAGAAATTCCCAAGCGGACTTAAAGCAAATTTTGGCGCATATAAGAAAGTGCCGCCCAAAACGAAGCTATCGCTTACGCCCATATTGGCTACGAAATGACACATCGCATAAAAACAGCTGATAGCACCTAATCCAAATCCTACCTTAACGGCAGTTTTTGGAGCGCAGTATAAAAGGATACTAATTACTGCACTGACGATAAATAAAGTATAGACGCTTATCATTTTGCGCCTCCTTCTTTTTTGGCGACGCAACTGATTTCGCCGTTTAACACGTCTTTTGCAAAAGCATTAGCCGCATCGTAGTCTATCGCAAAGCCCAATTTATGCTTACCTTCTTTAGGATCTATCATAATGATAGCGCTAGTTGGGCAAACCTCGACGCATGCAGGACCGTTCTCGCGTCCGTTGCATAGATCGCATTTGATGGCGGTGCTTTTGGCGCCCGCTTGGCTTTCGATCTCGAGATAATACTTCGGCTCGACCGCATAATTTACTGACGGCATAAGCTCGGCATTCGAGCTGATCGCGCCATAAGGACAGGCGAGCGTACACATCTTACATCCGATGCAAATTTCTTCGTGTAATTCGATATAGTTATTATCGAAGCGAAGCGCACCGGTAGGGCAGACATTTGCGCATGGTCCGTCATCGCACTGCCTGCACTGCGTAGGCATAACGCCGTAAGCCTGTCTAAGCACGGTAAGTCGCGATTTAGCAAGCTTGCCGCGCTCGTAGGCACTTGAGTAACAGGCCGCCATGCACGTCGTGCAACCGATACATCGTTTGTAATCACAGATTACAAATTTATGTTGTTTCATACCTTTCTCCTTGACTTAAGGAATTTTAAAAATTTTTTACTAAAAATTTTGGTGTAATTATATTTAAGTCCGTAAAAAAATTCCGTCATTTATCTGACGATATTTGGAATTTATTTGATAAATTTGCTTTCAAAGCTTAAATTTAAAAACTAATTTCTTTTTTAAATAGGTTCGTTGATTATTTGCTTTGAATGTCTAGTATATCAGTATTAAAGTATATTTTAAAATTTAAATTACTACTTAAATTACCCCAACTTACTCCTAATTATAATTGAAAAAATTTTTTTAGCTTAAGGTAAAATTTCAATTTTATTTTAGGTAAGAATTTATATAATTGTGCCGAAATTGCATATATGGTAATTTTGCATGTTTAGTATTTTCGAAAGGAGAAAATATGGCGAATAAAGGCAAGGTCATATGCCCTTATTGTGGCACAGGCTGTCAAATCGAGCTGACTGCGGAAGACAATTATATCAAATCCGCAACCGGCGTAAGCGACAACCCCGTAAATCAAGGTTGTTTATGTTTGAAAGGTTATTACGGATGGAATTACGTAGGCTCTAGAGATAGGCTTACTACTCCGCTAATTCGTAAAAAGAATGGCAAATTTAGTAAAGACGGCGATTTGGTCGAGGCTAGCTGGGACGAAGCGCTTGATCTGGTTGCTAAAAAGATGCTCGAAGTTAAAGAAAAATACGGCGCCGACGCGATAGCGGGAAACTATTCCGCACGCTGTACGCATGAGGATAACTACGTAGCGCAGAAGCTACTTAGAATTTTAGGCACGAATAATATCGATCACTGCGCGCGCATTTGACACGCTCCGAC
>CAUUSU010000066.1:0-7158 GCA_963547835.1 uncultured Campylobacter sp. | reverse complement strand
ACGTATTTGAAGCTAAGATCTTCAAGCACGTTTTTGATCGATGAAATTCCAAGCCTGTGCGCGATCGGCGCATAAACTAAAAGCGTCTCCTCGCCGATGCGTTTTTGTTTATCGGGGCGAAGTGCGTCTAGGGTTAGCATATTGTGCAGTCTATCGCAGAGCTTTACGACCAAAACGCGCTGATCGTTAATGGAGATCATCAGCATCCTACGGAAAGTAAGCGCCGTGGTGCGTAGCTTGGCGTTACTATCGCCGGATGGGGCTAATTTATCCTCTCTGATGTTTACGATTTTAGTAAGCCCTTCTACGATTTTGGCTACTTCGTCGCCGAATCTTTGTCTAACCTGCTCGATGCTGTAATCTGTATCCTCTACTACGTCGTGTAGTAGCGCAGATATCACCATTGCGTCGTCTCCGCCCATAAAAGATACGAAGCAAGCTACCAAAATCGGATGGATCGCATACGGCTCGCCACTTTTGCGAAACTGCCCGTCATGCTGAGCGATGCATAAATTTATAGCATCCACTAGCAGCGGAGTGGGCTCTTTTAGATTATAAAGCAGCTGCTTGGCGCTTTGAATGTCTTTGGTATCGACGACATCGTCGATGAGACTTTCTAAGAAGTTATCATTAATCCTTGTCAACGATTCCATCTAATGCGATCTTACCTTCGGCTAGTTCCAAGATTGCTATATCAGCAAATTTCATCCTGCGAGTATCTACGTTCTCTATCAGCGGAGGTTCGCCAGCAGCTAGCTGCTCGGCGCGTTTGCTTATCATCAAAGATAGCTTGTATCTATCTCCGCCGGTTACTTTTAAGGCCTTAGCTACTATTTGTTCGGTTCTCATCAATTCTCCTTAAATTTAAAATTTTAGTTTTTTACGATCGAGCAGGAGCTTAGATCTCCGCCATCGACGATTTTGTATAAATTTCCGCTTTTAAACATATTGCATACGATGATCGGAAGCGCGTTATCTTTGGCAAGCGCGATAGCCGTATCGTCCATCACCCTGATATTGTCGTGCAAAGCCTGGTCGTAAGTGACTTTGGAAAGCAATTTGGCGTCTTTAAATTTTTGCGGATCCTTGTCGTAGATCCCCATTACCTTCGTGGCTTTGATGATGGCGTCGGCTCCGATCTCGATAGCGCGGAGCGTACCTGCGGTATCGGTCGTGAAGAACGGATTTCCCGTGCCTGCGGCAAAGATCACGACGCGACCTTTTTCGAGGTGCCTTTTAGCGCGGCCGATGATGAAGGTCTCGCAGATCGCTTCCATTTTTATCGCGCTTTGCACGCGTACATCCATACCTGCGTATTCTAGCGCCTCTCTCATCGCGATTGCGTTGATGACGGTGGCTAGCATGCCCATATGATCGCCGCTGGTACGCTTGATGATACCGCTAGCTGCGGCGCTTACGCCTCTTATGATGTTGCCGCCGCCAATTACGATGCCTACTTCGATGCCGCCCTCCACGAGCTGCTTGATCTCTTTGGCGATAAATTTTAAAATTTCGCTGTCGATCCCAAAGCCGTTCTCTCCCGCTAGCGCTTCACCCGAAAATTTTACGAGTATGCGATTGTATTTAGCCATAAATTTAGCTCCTAATAAAATTTTAAAATATTACCCAAAAGTCGTTTAAAAATAACTTTTTAGGCTATTTTAGATGATCTTTAAGGCGGTTTATCCAGATCTTTTTCGGAGCGATTATCTCGCTAGCACTGCCGTTTACGGCGTGATAGATCAATGTACCGTGCAAGCTCGCGTAGTAGCGGATTATGAGGCGCTGCAAATAGGGCTCGTAGCTCGGCACGAACCAGCCGTTATTGCTGATCGCTACGACATATTTGGGCGAGCCCTCGTAAAGCTCCGCGCGCGTAGCCTCGTAACAAACGGCGCTTCTTACGCTTCGCCCGCCAAGCTCGTAGTCGCTAAAGCCGCTAGCCGTCGAAAAATCGGTCGCGCCGCCTAACAGCACGCGGTTGATAAAATTTCGCGCAAATTCCGGCAGTGGCACCATTTCGCCAAACGGCACCAAAATGTGCTTATCGAAGCGCTTCATTTCCCCGTTTGCAAAAAGATAGGCGCTGTTGTAAAATTTCCCGTTCTCATACGCTTCCGCGCCTGCTACAATAGTAATTGCGCGCGATTTTTCCTTTAGGGCTTCAACTAGCACATTTTCTAAATTTAGCGGCATCGCAAAGGCGCTCTCGGGCAAAATTATCGCGTCCTGACCCGCTGCGATCGCATCATCAATCCGAGCTAAATTTGCCAACGCGGCGGATAAAATTTTATCCTTTGCCCAGATGTCATACTGCGAAATATCGGTGTTTGCGAGCGAAATTTTAATCGGCAGCGGCTCGGCTTCTTTTTGGCTAAATTGCAGCGCGCAGATTAAAAACACCGCAAAGATCGCGGCATTAAGTTTAGCCCGGGCGCCTCGTCCGCGTAGATACAAAACCGCGCAAAGCCCCGCTAAAATCAGAGCCAGCGCGCTAAGATCGGCTCTGAAAATTCCATGGCTTAACAGCAGTTCAAAATTTAACCAATCAAAGCCGAAAGGATGGATAAATTTTAAAATCAAAAGGCATGCGGCGCGCAAAACGGGCGCGTCAAAGATCGCAAAGATGCGGAAAATAAAGGCATAAACGAGACAAATTACAAGAATTTCAAGCGGGATCAAAAACGCGAGATTAAAATAGATCAGGCTGAAGCTGATCCAGTGCATCCATAGCGCGCCGATAAAAAATCCGCACCAAAACCACTCCGCCTTGCTTGCTTTTAGCAGATAAAAAAGTGCTGCTATCGCAATTAGAGGCGAGAAAAATTCCGCCGCCAGAGCGCCTAGGCCGTCAAATTTAGAGCTTAAAATTTCTACGAAAATAAAATTTGAAAGCGCAAGGGCAAGAACAAAGCCTTTATTTATGTAACTTAATGTAAAATAGCTACTTTTTAAATTTCTAATGAAGGAAACACATGGAACAAGGAAATTTCTTTGCATCAATCCTGCCTATCGTCGTAATCTTTGCGATTATGTATTTTTTGATTATCAGACCGCAGCAAAAGCAGGCCAAGGATCATAAAGCGATGGTCGATGCGCTCGGCAAAGGCGATAAGATCATAACTAGCGGCGGCATAAAATGCACGGTCGTGAAAACAAGCAACGATTTTATCACAGTTAAGCTTAACGATGAGGTCATGGTTGAGCTGGATAAACAATTTGTGGCAAGAAAATTAGATGAGCAGTAAAATTTCATACCGCCTGCTGATCTTTTTGGCTGCGGTTATTTTTTCGGCGATTTTTGCCGCGCCTTCGATCTTTCAGACCGAAAAGGGAAGCAAGATAAACTTGGGTCTGGATCTACAAGGTGGTCTGCATATGCTTTTGGAAGTTCAAAGCGACGAGGCTGTCGTTTCAAAGATCAAATCGATCGCCGCTAGCGTTAATTACGCCGCCAAGCGCGATGATCTGCTGATGGACGGGCTAAAATTAGAAGGCGATTCGTTTGAGTTTGAAATTTTAGACGCGGACGAGGCTTCTAAATTTGATGCGATTTTGCATAGCGCCGCAAGCGGATTAGACATTCAAAAATCTGGCGAAAAATACCGCGTCACGCTAACCCCCGAGGAGGTCGAAGCGACTAAAAAATACGCGATCGAACAGGCCGTAGAAACTATCCGAAACCGCTTGGATCAATTCGGACTTGCGGAGCCTACGGTAGCAAAGCAGGGCGAGAGTTATATTTTGGTTGAGCTTCCGGGCGTTAAAAGTGCAGCGGATGAGCAACGCGCCAAAGATCTGATTGCCAAAGCGGCTCACTTGCAGCTTATGGCGGTGGACGACGTACGCCAAGATCGCGCGCAGACTATCAGCACAGCGGATGCCAGAGCTTACGGAGACGTGATCTACCCGGACGTTAAAAATCCGAATTACAAGTATCTCATAAACGAAATTCCAGTGCTTGATGGCGCGATGCTAGTTGATGCGAAGGTAGCTTTCGATCAGCACACCAACCAGCCGATCATAAATTTTACGCTAAACTCTCAAGGCGCTCAAATTTTTGGCGATTTTACCGGCAAAAATGTCGGCAAGCGCCTAGCTATCGTACTTGACGGCAAGGTTTATTCCGCACCGCGCATAAACGAGCGCATCGGCGGCGGCAGCGGTCAGATCAGCGGCGGATTTAGCGTCGAGGAGGCGCACGACGTAGCGATTGCGCTTAGAAGCGGTGCGCTTTTGGCTCCTGTTAAAGTCTCAGAGACACGCAGCATCGGCCCTAGCCTAGGACAAGATAGCATCGATAAAAGTATGGCGGCGCTTAGTCTTGCAGCGGTTGCGATTTTGATCTTTATGATTTTATACTATGGCGTAGCGGGACTTTTTGCCGATATCGCGCTTGTAGTAAATATCTTGTTTTTGATCGCTTGTATGGCGCTATTCGGCGCTACTTTGACGCTTCCTGGAATGGCGGGAATCGTGCTAACTATCGGAATGGCTGTGGATGCGAATGTCATCATTAATGAGCGCGTTAGAGAGGTGCTAAGGACGGGAGTTTCAATCCGCCAAAGTATAAATAAAGGCTATGAAAACGCGATGAGCGCGATTGTGGATTCAAATATCACTACGTTAATTACTTCTGCTGCGCTTTATGCTTACGGCACGGGTCCGGTGAAGGGCTTTGCCGTTACGATGAGCATTGGTATCGTAGCGTCGATGATAACGGCGATTTTAGGCACTCACGGAATGTTTGAGTTAGTAATGGATAAGATGGAAAAGAGCAAAAATACCACGCTTTGGCTCGGTTATAAAGTAAGAGGAGGCGCAAATGCAAGTGTTTGATAAGGGCAAAATTTATGATTTTATGAAATTTAGATATTTTACTTTTGCGCTTTCTGCTATTTTGATAATAGGCTCCATTGCGCTGTTTTTCATTAAGGGCATTAATTACGGCATCGATTTTAGCGGCGGTACGCTCATTCAGGTTAAATACGATGCTAAAGCACCGCTTGATGAGATCAGAAAACGCTTCGAGGCGGCAAATTTAGGCAATATCAACGTTACGGAATTCGGTAGCGATCAAGAAGTTACGATTAGATATTCAGGCGCTGCGAGTGAACTGGGCGATAATCCCGCCTTAGCGGCGCAAAAAATTTTACAAGGTAGTGGAAACTTCGACATTCGCAAGGTCGATATCGTAGGTCCTAAAGTCGGCGAGGAGCTTCGCACAAACGGAATTTTAGCGGTATGTGTGTCGTTTGCGCTCATTTTGGTTTATATCACCCTGCGGTTTGAGTGGAGATTTGCGATTGCAGCCGTACTATCGGATCTGCACGACGTCGTAGTCGCCGTAGGCGCGATGATTTTAGCTGGCGTGGATTTCAACCTTGAAATTCTAGCTGCACTACTAACCATAATGGGCTATTCGCTAAACGATACCATCGTTGTTTTCGATAGAATTCGAGAAGGTGTAAAAGATAGTAAATCGATTAAGCTTGACGAGGTTATAAACGAATCAATCTCTCACACGCTATCGCGCACACTGCTTACTTCGCTTACGACTCTCATCGTCATCGTGATTTTATTTGTCTGGGGCGGCGAGATGATCCACGGCTTTAGCTTCGTGATGCTAATAGGCGTCATAGCAGGAACTTTCAGCTCTGTATTCGTAGCCGCTCCGATGCTGATTTTGTTTAAATTTAACGTTGAAAAGTACCGCGCGTTTTTAGCTGAAAAACAGCGCCGTATCAAAGAGAAAGAAAAGAATCGCGCCATGTATGAAAAAGGCACGGTGTAAGGATAGAAGATGAACTGGGGAAGGGTAATTTACATATTTTTTGCGCTGATGAGTATGACTACGATAGGTGGGTTTTTGTATGAGAAGAATGAAATTTTACTTTTCATAGCAACCAGCGTAAATGCAGTCTCGACGCTTTTGAAGGTAGGCGTGCGAAATATGCTTGCGGCCGAGCTTTTTGCAAGCTCGCTCGTAGCGGATCTGCATCTCATACCGGCGTTCGTTTTGATTGTAGTAGCGCCGGGAGATCTGTCGATCGTGACCTCGCTTGCCATCGGCGCGCTACTTGCAAACTTTTTCTCGCTAATTTTAATAGCGATTGAGTCGGCAAAAACTAAAGACGAATTCTAGGAGCGCAAAATGCCTTACGATAGTAAAAGTATTGAGCTTAAATGGCAGAAAATTTGGGATGAAGAGGGAGTTTTCGAGCCTAAGGACGATTATAGCCTGCCTAAAAAATATATCCTTTCGATGTTTCCCTACCCAAGCGGTCGCATTCACATGGGGCACGTGCGAAACTACAGCATCGGCGACGCTTTGAGTCGCTATTATAGGCTGCGCGGATACAACGTGCTTCAGCCGATCGGCTTTGATAGCTTCGGCATGCCTGCGGAAAATGCGGCGATCAAACACGGCATTCACCCTAAAACTTGGACTTACGAAAATATCGATTATATGAAAAAGGAACTGCACCGCCTTGGCTTTAGCTTTTCGGCTCGCCGCATGCTCGCTACCTCCGATCCGCTTTATACGCGCTGGGAGCAGGAATTTTTCATCAAACTTTTTGAAAAAGGACTCATCTACAGAAAAAGCGCCGTGGTAAATTGGTGCGAGCACGATCAGACGGTGCTTGCCAACGAGCAGGTCGAGGAGGGCAGGTGTTGGCGCTGCGGCAACGAGGTCGTGCAAAAGCAAATGCCTGGCTACTACCTAAAAATCACCGCCTACGCGCAGGAGCTTTTGGATTGCCTAAAGCAGCTTGAGGGCAAGTGGCCCGCTCAGGTGCTTACGATGCAGGAAAACTGGATCGGACGCAGCGAGGGTTTAGAATTTAGCTTTAAATTTGACGAGCAAAGCAGCGCCAAACTTGGCGGCATCGAGGGCTTTAAGGTCTTTACGACGCGCCCCGATACGATCTATGGTATGAGCTACGCGGCGCTTGCGCCGGAGCACGAGGTCGTAAAGAGACTTTTGGATAAAGGCTTACTCGACGCGGAAGCTGCGGCGAAGGTGAGAGAAATTTTAAATCAAAGCCCGCGCGAGCGCCAAGCAAGCGATAAGCAGGGCGCAAGCCTCGGAATCAGCGTGCTTCATCCGCTAAGCGGCAAAAAGATCCCCGTTTGGACCGCAAATTTCGTCCTAGC
>CAUUSU010000065.1:0-7329 GCA_963547835.1 uncultured Campylobacter sp. | reverse complement strand
AATATGAGCGTCGCGAGCCACTGCCCGATGCTAGGGAGTGCTAGCGACGAGCTCTTGGAATTTTTACGCCCCGCGCTAAAAGAGAGCTTCGCTCCTATCGTCGCTAACGCCACGGCGCGCGTATACAGGGCGAAATCCGAAGCGCTAGAGCTGCTTAAAGCCCAGCTTATCAGCCCCGTGCTTTACAAGCAAAGTATCAAAAATTATGAGGGTGAGGCGGACTGCTTCGTCGAGTTCGGCGCGGCGGTTTTAAAAGGTATAAACAAAAAGATCACGCAAAAGCCGACCTTCAGCATCATGGATCTTGCGAGCCTAGACGAGTTTGTAAAATTTGCAAAGGAGAATGGATGAAAGTTGCGATCTTAGGCGCGATGCCCGAAGAGATCGAGCCGCTGTTATCTGCGCTGCGCGAGCGGGGCGTGAGCGTGGAGGCTGTGGAGCACGCGAATAATAAATTCTACGCCGCTAAGCTTAACGGCCACGATCTCGTGATCGCGTATTCGAAGATCGGCAAGGTAAATTCCGCCCTGACCGCTACGGTTATGATCGAGAGATTCGGTGCGCGCGCGCTCATTTTTACGGGCGTCGCGGGAGCTCTGAAGCGCGGCATTAAGATCGGCGAAATTTTATACGCTACTGCGCTCGTGCAGCACGATCTGGACATCACGGCGTTTGGACATCCGTACGGATTCGTGCCCGGAAGTAAAATTTCAGTCCAAACCGACGCGAAGCTAAATTCTATTGCGCAAAGCGTCGCCGAGCAGCTAGGCATCACGCTAAAATCGGGCATCATCGCTAGCGGCGATCAGTTCGTAAGCGGCGAGGAGCGCAAGAGCTGGATCGAGCGGACGTTTGATGCGAGCGCGGTCGAGATGGAGGGAGCGAGCGTAGCGCAGGTGTGCGACGCGCTGGGCGTGCCGTTTTGCGTGCTGCGCGCGATAAGCGATGAGGCGGGACACAAAGCCGAGTTCGATTTTGACGAGTTTATGGTAAAAAGCGCGCAAACGAGCGCAAATTTCGTCCTAAAAATGATCGAAAGGTTATGATAAACCTCTCCAAAAAACTACTTCGCCGCGTCGGACAAACCAACGCCAAATATAAGATGTTCGAGTGCGGCGATAAAATTTTACTGGCTCTTAGCGGCGGCAAGGACAGCATGAGCTTGGCGCACGTGCTGAAGCACTTCCAAAACGTAAGCCCGCTAGATTGGGAGTTTCGAGCCGTCACCGTCACCTACGGTATCGGCGAGGATCTGCGCGAGATAAGCGCGCATTTTAAAGAGCACGAGATCCCCTACGAGATAATCGATACTAAAATTTTTGAATTCGGCAAGGAAAAGATCCGCGCGAACACCACGTTTTGCAGCTTTTGCTCGCGTATGAGGCGCGGATACATCTACTCCTACGCGCTCGAACACGGCTTTAATAAGATCGCCATTGCCCACCACCTCGACGACGCCGCGGAGAGCTTTTTTATGAATTTCACCTTCAACGGCGCGCTCCGCACCCTCGCTCCGCGCTACGTCGCCGAAAACGGGCTTGTGATCATCCGTCCGTTTATTCTCGCGCGCGAGCGTCAAATCGCAGCCTGTGCTAGAGATAACGAGCTTCCGATCATGCGCGAGGAGGAGGTTTGCCCTGCGAAGCAATACGGCGGCAAGGAACCCACCGCGCGCGCCGCTACGAAGGAGCTTTTGGCGCAGTACGAAAAGGCCCATCCGAGATTTTTTATCAGCCTGCAAGCCGCCTTCGCCAACATCCACAAAGAGACCTTTTTCGAGCCTAAATTTTAAAATTTTAAGCGGTTTGCACTCTCCCGCTCAAACGAATTTAAAGCGCGCAGTTCTTGCGATAACATGAGTTTCGTACGCCTAGTTCGATTTTTTGGCTTGAATGAGCCTGACACACGCAGAGCAGTTGTCCTCCCCTGTGCTCAAACGGGTCGCGAGCCGCAGCGCGAGCGGTTGGCTTACTGCGTTTAAATTGCGGCGCGGGCGATTCGCTTCTGAGTCTGAGTTGTGCACGATCCGCGGCGAACAGTTGCCCCCGCGTCCGACTGCGCTAGAGTGGTGTGCTTCTGCGTCCAAAGCTGTGCACACCAGCTCGGGCTGCACGCTAGAGCGGTTACGCCCGCTGCGCCCAAGGGCTGCGAGTAGGGCGGGTTACGCCGCCTGTATATGCTTTTACGAAACGCCTGAGATTAATTGTAATGCCGTCTTTCGGCGCCGCACTTTCGTCTTGCTCGGATGTCGCCCGTGTCCAAGCGAGCCTTACGAGCAAGCGTTATGGGCTTGCAAAGCTTGCGCGAAAGACAGTTGTAGAAATTTTATTCTGAAAAGTATTTTTGAAATTTTACTTCACAAAATTTTAAAATTTTCAACCAGACTAAATTTTAAAATTTTAACGAAGCCCGATTCAAAACTTCGACGAAGTCGAATTATGAAATTTTACCCCGCAAAATTTTAAAATTTTATCGGTAGGCTATAGTTTAAGGCGCATTTGCAGATCCACCCGCTGTGCCCCGTAAATTTAAACCGCTCGCTCGCTCCGCTAAAGATAGTTTTAGAAATTTATTCCGCAAAATGTTTCAAAAATTTTACCTTGCAAAATTTTAAAATTGTAACGAAGCCGAATTCAAAATTCCGGCGGAGCCAAATTTTAAAATTTCAAAGCAACCGAATTTTAAAATTTAGCAAAGCCGAATTCTGAAATTTTATCGCAGCCAAATTTCCGCTCTCGTTTCATAAACGTTACCTTTTGAAATTTCATAGTTCGCGAGGACCTAAATTTCACGCCGCTTTAAAGCTACTCAAAAGCCCACGTATCGTACGCGCAGATCAAATTTTAAAATTTCGCACGCGCCGCGTTACTTCTTAAATTGACACACTACGAAATTTTAACCGATTTTCGCTCCGAAATTTATGCCGCATTAATCGCCGCGGATATATAATAGCGAATGTCATATTTCACGTAAGGAGTAAGCATGGCTACAATCCAACCAAGCTATAAGCTTTTCATCGACGGCGAGTTTGTGGGTGCCGAAGGCGGCGCGAGCCTAGACGTTTTTAATCCCGCTACCGGCGAGAAAATTTCAAAGATCGCAGATGCTAGCAAGGCGGACGTCGATAAAGCGGTCGCCGCAGCCCGCAAGGCGTTTGAGAGCTTCCGCCGCACCAGCGTTTATGAGCGCAGCGCGCTGCTAAACAAGATCGCCGACGTCCTAGAGCAAAACGCCGAGTTCATCGCCACCGTAGAGACTATCGACAACGGCAAGCCGATCCGCGAGACGCGCGCGGTAGACGTAGCGTGGTCGATCGAGCATTTCCGCTATTTTGCGGGCGTGATCTTGGGCGAGGAGGGCAGCGCCAATATGCTAAAAGAGCGCTATCTATCCGTCGTTTTGCGCGAGCCGATCGGCGTAGTAGGACAGATCGTGCCGTGGAATTTCCCGTTTTTAATGGGCGCGTGGAAGCTCGCTCCGTTACTTGCCGCGGGCGATACGTGCGTGTTTAAGCCAAGCTCTGAGACCAGCCTTAGCATTTTGGAGTTCATCCGTCTAATCGCGCCGCTACTTCCAAAGGGCGTCATCAACGTAGTAACCGGCAAGGGAAGCAAGGCAGGCGAGTTCGTCCGCACTCACAAAGGGCTCGATAAGCTCGCATTCACCGGCTCGACCGAGGTCGGCAGAGGCATCGCGCTAGCCGCGGCGCAAAAGATCATTCCTGCTACGCTTGAGCTTGGTGGCAAGAGCGCAAATATCATCTTTGACGATTGCGACTTTGACGTTGCGATCGACGGCGTGCAGCTCGGAATTCTTTTCAACCAAGGACAAGTTTGCTGCGCGGGAAGTAGGATCTTTGTGCAAGAGGGCATCTACGATAAATTCGTGCCGGCGCTCGTGGAGAAATTTAAGCGCATCAAGGTGGGCGATCCGCTCGATCCGAACACCCAGATGGGATGCCAGATCAACAAAAAGCAAGCCGATAAAATTCTAGAGTACGTAAAAATCGGCGTAGAAGAGGGCGCTAAGATCGCCGTGGGCGGCAAGCGACATAGTGCGGGAGAGGCTTTTGTCGAGCCTACGCTACTCGTGGACGTGCGCAACGACATGCGCGTGGCACAGGAGGAGATCTTCGGTCCTGTGGGCGTCGTGATTAAATTTAAAGATCAAGACGAGCTTGTCCGCATGGCGAACGACAGCCTCTACGGACTAGGCGGCGCCGTATTTACGCGCGACATCGCAAAAGCGCTCACGGTCGCACGTCTGCTTGAGACGGGTCGCGTGTGGGTCAATACCTACAACCAGATCCACGCGGGCGCGCCGTTTGGCGGCTACAAAGAATCGGGCATCGGTCGCGAGACGCACAAGATGATCCTGGAGCACTACACCCAGACCAAAAACATCTACATCGACACGATCTCTAAACCGAGCGGCTTTTACGAGCAGTAAGGGCTTAGGGGTATCTCGGGCGGTTTACGCCGCCCGAAATTTTATTCTGATTGACTTGATTGAGTATTTAATTTTAAGATTAATATAGGCTAATCATTTGGTGGTAAATTTTTATTTGCCAACCTTTATGCCTTTATAAACATTTATCGTGATTTTAACATTTGGTATGTCGGTAACTTTTGAAAAATTATTTAAGAGCAACTTTATATCATCATCTCTAGCGCCATAAATGTTTACTATGCTCTCATATCTATCGGTAATTTTTCCACAAGACCAAGAACCGCCTAGATGATTTAAATCTCTTATTCCTTCAAATATTATTTCTTCTGCTTTGTCGTTATACTGATTCCGACATTCCCTACCGTCGCAGCCGAATAATATAAATGCGGCGACTATCAAAAAGAAACACTTTGTAAATTTCAGCATTTCATTTTCCTTAATTTGATTTTGTGTCTAATTTTACGGTTAATATATTCTTGCTAAATGGTGGCGGAGTTTTGCTGCCCCATTTCCAATATCTCTCATAAACCGATATAGTAATTTTGACATTTGGAATTTGTGCCGCTTCTGCTACATTCTTTAATAAAGTTTCTAAATCATCGTTGCTAGGTCCGTAAAAATTTATGAAGTATTCATAGTTGTCAATAGACCCGCACGTCCAATCTCTATTTTCCTTATCCTTTAAATTATCAGTTATAATAGAAAACGCCTTATTATTGTATTCGTTGCGGCATTCATTACCGTCGCAGCCGAATAGAACAATCGCAAAAAAATATTGCAACAAGAAATTTCATGGCGAAATTAAAAAATCCGCCTGTTTTCATAGTTTGATAACTACGATAGCAACACATTTTTGCTCCTCAGATAAAATTTATTCATATTTGAAATTTTTAAAATTGAAATATCTTACATTGCGTTCTTTCAGTAGAATTTCCAGCTTTTCAAAATCATCGCTGGCTATGTAGTCCATCGGTATAGAGATTGAGCCTAGATAAATCAATATATCATAAATTTTAGGCTTAAGTCTTATGGCTAAAATTTGTTTAAATGATATAGGGATTTTATATGCGGTGAATTCCTTTATATCTTTAAGCATGATAACTTTTTCCCAGAAAAAATATCTCACGACCATACGATCATCGTAGCACGCAATAAATTTAAAGCAATTCGGGATAATCTCTGCGTAAAAAAGCCCGATTAGCATCACCCAGCCTACGATAGGCGCATAAGGCTTGTCGAGCATTATAAAAACAATGGCGATATAAAATTGCAAAATTTTAACTACCGCATAAAAAGGTCCGTAAAAACGCCTCGCCCTTTTTATGATTAGTAGCGGCTCATCCGGTTTCGTATCGCTCATTTTATCTCCTAGCTTGCGTGCCGCATTACGGCTTTAAATTTAGCGCTAAATTCTATCTTTGCTACGCTTACGCAGCGTTTAAATTTAATCTCGCCGCAGCTACGGCTAAATTTTAAAATTTCAAATCCGCCGTTTTAAAGAGCCGTCATCTGTGCGAGTGAGCGTAGGCGTGCGCAAGCAAGAAGCAGCCTCAGGCGCTGTTTTATCGCGAGCCCCGTTCGCATCAAGTTATACCTAGCCGTGCCAAAGCCCCAAAGCTCATACGATTGCTAATTTCGCTATCGAGCCGCGCCCAAGCCCGCGCCCAAACTTGCGCAGCTTACGAACGTCGCTCGGTAGAATTTTAAAATTTCATCTAGGCTCCGCCGCTGCTCTACGCAGGCTCCGCCGCCGCGGAATTTAAACTTTGTTTTGCTATAATCGGGCTAAAATTCCAAAGGTAGCCTATGAAAATTTTACCCTACGTCGCGCTCGGCTTGTTTCTTACCGCCTGCGCGCAGGTCCCGCCGCCCGCCGAAAACGCCCGCGCCGTAAACGGCGCCGTCGCCGGGGACGTCACAAATTCTACTGGTGCAGGCAATGCCGTCAAAAATTCCGCCCCGTCCAAGATTTCCGCCTCGAAAAACAGAGCCTCCGCGAATGCTGCCGCTAAAAATTCCACCGCGTCTTCTATGCGCGAAATTTGGGGAATGCTAGAAAATGCCGATCAGGCGTTGCTTGCCAAAGAGATCTCTCGCGCCGAAGAGCTTGCCGTGCGGGCGCAGGAGCTTAGCGAGCTAAAGCGCATCGAAGTAGGGCGGATTTTTAGCAGATTTGTCCGTGCGCGGATCGCCTTGCAGCGCGGCGATACGGATGCCGCGATCTCGCTAGCGACGGACGCAAACTCCATGCGAAACGGGGTAGCGGAGATATATGCCGATGCCGTAAATTACGAGAGCGCTTATACATTCGGGCGCATCTACGAGGCTCGCGGCGATCGTAAGGGCGCTGTGCGCGAATATCAGCAGGCGCTGTTTATTTGGACTATGTTTTTACAGGGCGATCCCGTGCGTGCGGAGGAGATTTTCGCCCGACTGCAAACGCTCACACTCGATCCCTACGAGGCCGAAGGCAGAGCTAGCGGCGCGTGCGAGTATCTGCGTGCTAAGGCTGGCTCCGCTTTGAATGAGACGGCGCCCGAGCCCAAGCGTCGTGCACTGCGAGATTTGGCCGAATGGGAGGCGCACTGCTTGCATCTGCGCCCGTTTATAGAGGACGGATCGGACGAGCGCGCGCGTAGGGCTTCGCTCGCGCGGGATTACGCGCAGCTGTATGCGGGGCTGGGCGAGTGTGCCGCCGCGCTAGAGCATCTGCTTGCCGCAGCGGAGCTTTCGGATGCGACGGAGCCCGATACGGGCGGGCTTTATCTACAGATCGCGCGACAATTTTTGGCTATTTACAAAGAGGCGGGCGCGAGTAAAATTTCTGCGAGCTATGCGCAGAAAAATCTAGCCGCGGCGCAGGATTACGCGAACAGATCG
>CAUUSU010000064.1:0-7446 GCA_963547835.1 uncultured Campylobacter sp. | reverse complement strand
AATGCCGCACCTTTAGTGCCGCGTCGCGATTTTTTGGTGCGTTTTGATATGGAGCTTTCTGCGGAGCTTGCGGGCACCGAGCTAGACGCGGAATTTTTAGAATTTACATCTTTTTCTGTAGCAAGATGCGTATTTTCGCTAATTAAGCGCGAAAGCTTGAAAAAGCGCGAGCCCCGGTTGAAAAAGTTAAAAAACATCCCCACGCAAAGCAAAAAATAGCCGATGTAAGTTGGAGCTTTGCCGGGGTCTTTATTGACCGAAAGCACGGTACCACGCTCATCCGTGTCGTATGAGCTTTGGAAAAATCGGTATCCGCCGTAATCGAGCACGTGATTCATAAAAATATCATAATCAAAGCTCGAATTGCCGTCTTTTAGCGTGATTTCGCTTTTATATCCGGAGGGCGAATTGGTGCCTGGATAGCGATCCATCACGAAGTCGCGAAGCGCGATTTTAAAAGGCAGATGAAGCATCTTTGGCGCCAAGGCTACGATGAAATTCTTATCTCCCACTTTGTAGCTAGCGCCATGCGAATCCCTAGGCACGTAGATTTCGCGACTCTGCCCCGCAAAGCTTAGCGTAGCTACTACGCCGGGCTCACCAGGTAAATTCGTATCGACCGGGACGAATTTCTCGACCGCGGAGCTAAGCAGACTAACAGGGGCGAAATTTATTTCGTCAAAGCTGTAAAGCAAGAGATTGCCTAGAGGATTATCCTCGTTTCTCTTAAGCGGCGAAGTGCTCATATCAGCCATTTTAGTGGCGTTTATATCAAGACTTGAGTTTAGATAGAATTTGCCGTCTTTGGATTTTATGTAGATGAAATTCTTACTTTTAGGCTCTGCATTAAAAGTGATACTAAGCTCGCCTATCTCCATGCTTTCGCCTGATTGCAAGGAGACATTTTGGCTGCCAACATTGTTTGAAAATAATAGCTCCACGCGCGCAGGAGCCTGTCCGGTCGAATCTTGCACCCATTTTAGCTCGCCGTGTTCTATTAGCTCTTTAAATTTTAAATTTGCGATCCTGCCCTCTACGTCTAGATTGAGATCGAAGTTCATCCGTCCTGCGCCGTTTAAAAATTTGCTCTCGTCGGCGGATATAAACTCACCGTCGCTGCCTAAAGTAAGAAGTTGAACGACCTCGTCTTTAGTCGTTACGATCGAGCTCTCGCTGCCCTCTCTTATATGGATATTGCCCTCAAAGCCGAAATATCTCGTCAAAATCGCACCTGCTAGCATAAACAAAAAGCTTGCGTGAAAGATTAGCGCGGGCAGCGTGCGAAGCTTAATCATGCGGTAGCGATAGATATTGTAGGTTAAATTTATTCCCAAAAGCACCATCAGTGCGCCAAACCACGCAGTAGAATAAACCATCGCCCAAGCTACTTCCGTGCCGTAAGCGGTCTCTACAAAAGTAGCGATTGCACAGGCTAGCGCCAAAATCAGTAGCATCACTGACGCGCACTCCATACTAAAAAATGTCTTCATTGATTTCCTTTAGATTTACGAGGGTTTTCAAAATCGCGAGATTTTAGCAAAAATTGCTTAATTTTTCATTTTACGACCTGCGAGTGCACGCCTACTAGCGTAGCGCGAATATGCGTTAAGATGCTTTAATAAAGCGGTAAAATTCTCATCTTAGGCATTCGCACAGGAATTTAACGGCGCGGATAAATTTTGTAAAATGCTGCGGAATTTGGCGAAATTCTATTAAATTTCGTGCACCATCTCATCACATAATTTCTAATTTAGAATTCCGCTGCGATAAGATTCTATCTTGGCGAAATTCCTTCTTATTGTTTTTTGCCTTGGGTATATGCGAGCTCGCACACGTCGCCCACGGCTTGGTGGCACGGGATCGCCGAAATCGAGTTATTGGGCGAGCCGTCAATCACTTTGTCTGAATAAACCAAATAGATTAGCGAGCCCTGCACCGCGTCGTAAAGCCTAACTACATGGGTCTTTTTGAAGATCAACGAGCTGCGTTTTTCAAAAATATCCTCTTTTTTCAGCTCCTCTTTGATGATGATTTTAGGCGCTGTCTGCACGCAAGAAACAGAGGCTTCGGAGCGGTCCTCCTCCACGCCGATGATCTCTTTGGCACCGCCTTTTTTGGCGTAAGAGACGTAGCAGGTCACGCCGTCGATCTTAGGATCTTTAACCGCGATAACTTCGATGCGATCGTCTTTGCCAAAAATTCTAAACGAAGTATTTACGCTACCTACGAGCTCGTAATCGCCCGCGCAAGCAAAAGCCGCTAAAATCGCTGCTAGAATAAATTTTTTCATAACCATCCTTTGGAATTTTAGCGGCGATTTTATCATTTATAATATAAATATTAAGCAAGTTTTTATAAAATACCGCGATTTAAATTTAAAGGAATTTTATGATCGAAGATATCTTCAGAGAATACGATATTCGCGGCATCGTGGGCGAAGAGCTAAACGAGCGCAGCGTAAAAGCAATCGGCTTTGCTCTGGGCAAACATATCGCAAATCTCGGGCTTGAGCGCGTTAGCGTGGGATACGACGCCCGTCTTAGCGCGGATGAGCTTTTCGGCTATTTCGTAAGCGGGCTAAATTTCGCCGGATTGCGGGTTTATAATATCGGCTTGCTACCGACGCCGGTGGGCTATTTTAGCGTATTTACGCATAAATTTGACGCAAACGTAATGATCACCGGCTCGCACAACCCCAAAAATTACAACGGCTTTAAGATCACGATCGGCACGGATAGCTTCTTTGGCTCGGATTTGAAACGCCTAGGTGCGCAGGTGCGGGAGCTGATCGGTTCAAATTTTAAAATTCCAACCGATATAAGCACTCAGAAGTACGACATCTTAAGCGAGTATCTAGCATATTTTGAGAAAGAATTTGCGGCTCTTAAGGGCTTTGCCGCGCCTTTTATCATTGACTGCGCAAACGGCGCGGCAGGCGTTACGACTACTAAAATCGTCGAAAGGCTAGGACTAAACGCTAAAGTTTTATTTCCACAGCCAGACGGTAACTTCCCAAACCACCACCCCGATCCCAGCGAGGAGAAAAATTTAGCTGATCTTAAAGCCGCGATGAAGCAAGACGGCGTGAGCTTGGGTTTTGGTTTTGACGGAGATGCCGATAGGATCGCCGTGCTTACGCCGCGCCGCAATATCAAAGGCGACGAGCTAGCCTGCCTGCTTGCCTTAAATATGCACCGCCCACGCATCCTAGGCGAGGTTAAATGCTCTCAAGCGATGTATGACACCATCGATAAGATCGGCAAAAGCTTCATGGGCAAGACCGGCCACAGCAATATCAAAAAGGCGATGAAAGAGCTTGGCATCGATCTTGCCGCCGAGGTTAGCGGGCATATTTATTTTAAAGAGCGATATTTCGGCTTTGATGACGGCGTATATGCGATGATGCGCGTGCTTGAACTCGTAGCTAAAGGGTATGATTTAGACGCCGAGCTAGACAAGCTGCCGCGGGTTTTTAGCACCGACGAGATTAAATTTAATACGAGCGAGGAGGCGAAATTTAAGATTATCGAGGCTCTTAAAGCTCAAATCCACGCAGGTATCGCGGAGCTGCCACCCATCCGCGATATTATCGAGATCGACGGCATCAGAGTGCGGTTTGATGACGGCTGGGCGCTCGTACGGGCAAGCAACACTACGCCCGTGATCGTAACTCGCTTCGAGGCTCGCAGCCCCGAGTTTCGCGACGAGATGCAGCGCGTATTTTTAGGTAAACTAGAAAATTTAAAGGACCAGAGATGAACGAATCTGAAAAGCAAGAGGTTGAGAAAAATATAAAAGAGCTTTTGGCTGCGAGAGCGGAATTTTTTAAATTCTTAGATGAGCGCGTGCCAAAAATCGCAGATACCGACGTATTTGATTTCGAGCGCGCAGGTGAGGCTAGCTTGAAAGAAGTTTATGCGAAATTCTACGGCTACGATTACGCCACGCGCAAGCTGCTGCCATATTTATACCGCACTTACGGACTAAATTTCGATGTCTGAGATCATCTTAGATCGCGCGGCGTATCTGCATAATCTCGCGCAGATCGCGGCTAAAGTAGGCGGCGCGGATAAAATTTTCCTAGTCGCCAAAGACAACTCCTACGGCCACGGCTGTAGGCTTTGCTGCGAGGAAGCGGCAAAGCTAGGCTTCGTACGCGCCGTAACGCGAAGTACTGCGGAAGCTGCGCAGATTGCGGATTTATTTGATGAAATTTTAGTGCTCTCGCACATTCCGCGCGGGGACGAGGACGAGCGGTTTTGCTACGCAGTAAATGATCTGAGCTACTTCTCGCGTCTTAAACGAGGGCTTAAAATTTATATCGCTGCAGATACTGCTATGCACCGCAACGGCATCGCTGCGAGCGAGCTAGATGAGGCGCTTAGGCTATGCAAGGCGGGCGGATTTAAGCTTCGTGGTTTTTTTACACACTTTCGCGCAAGCGACGAGCTAAGTGGAGATTTTTTCGCGCAGAGGCAAAATTTCATAGAATTTAAGCGCCTTGCGAGGCAAAAAGCCGCCGCCGCGGGCTTTGGAAATTTAAAATTTCATTCGAGCAACTCCGCGGCGATCGAGCGCAGAGCGGGCTTTGAGGACGAATACGTGCGCGTAGGCATGGCGCAGTTCGGCTATCCGCAATTTGACGAGAGCCTAAATTTACGCCCCGTACTAAAGCTCTATGCCGATCTGATCAGCTCGCGCGTGCTGAAAAAAGGCGAGCGCGTGGGCTACGGCGCGAAATTTGAAGCGCCGCGCGATATGAGGATCGGCACCTATGATTTAGGTTATGCCGACGGGCTATTTCGCTACGACGGCGAGGGCGAGCTAGCGCTTGCAAGCGGGCAAAAAATACTCGGAAAAATGTCGATGGATAGCTTCTGTGCAGAATTCGGCGGAGAGCGTATCTGCGTGCTGAATGACGCGCGAGCCTGGGCAAAGCGCTTCGGCACGATCGAATATGAAATTTTAGTCAAATTAAATTCCAACATCCCAAGGAGATTTCAATGAAAGAGCTGCAAGGAGAAAATAACGAGCGTATAGGTTACGACGATAAAGGCTTATCCGCGCGAGGCGAGAGCTTTGGCGGAGGAGAGTATCTGCGCCAAAAAGGAGGGCTTCATATCTTAATCAAAGCTCTAATCGTCTTAGTGATTGCGGCGATTGCGTTTGCGATATTTGCAGTGCCCGTTTACAACAAGCTCATAAGCAAAGATGAAGAAGTTAAGGCCGCGTGGAGCCAGGTGCAAAACCAATATCAGCGCCGCGCCGATTTGATTCCAAATTTCGTAGAAACCGTCAAAGGCTACGCTAGTCATGAAAAAGATACTTTAGAAGGCGTCATAAATGCCCGCGCTAAGGCAACCGCTGTCAATATCAATGCAGAAAGCTTAGCGCAAGATCCGGAAGCGTTTGCGAAATTTAATGGCGCCCAAGGCGAGCTTAGCTCGGCCCTATCGCGCTTGATGCTGGTAGTCGAGCGCTACCCGGATCTCAAGGCAAATCAGAATTTCACCGACTTGCAAAATCAGCTCGAAGGCACGGAAAACCGCATCGCCGTAGCGCGCAAGGACTACATCGCTTCGGTGCAGGAATACAATAAGCTAATTAGAACCTTTCCTACAAACATCATCGCGCGCATTGTAGGACTAGGCGGTGCCAAACCTAGCTTTAGCGCTGATAGCTCAAGCCAAAAAGCCCCTAGCGTCTCGTTTAAATAACGCTAAGGGAGACAAATGCTAAACGAGCAGTGCAAGCAAAAAATCCACGAGCTAATCACGAAAGCCGAAGCCGCAAGCGGTGCGCAGATCGTCTGCGTAGTCGCGCGCGAAGCAAGCGAGGGCTGCGAAGCCAGCTATGGTGCGGCAGCAGTGACGGCGTTTGCGATCGGCATCGTTATGTGCTTCGTGCCGCAAATAAGCAAAGCTGAGCTACTGCAGATCGTAGCACTTAGCTTCATTGCGATTAAAGCTCTGCTAGCTAAATGTCCCACGCTTTTAACTTTAATCACACCTAAATCTCGCAGACTTCGGCTCTCGAGCGAGTTTGCGATGCTAAAATTTTACGAGCGCTACGGCAGCGTAAAAGAAGTGATAATGTTTTGCGTCTGCGTCCGCGAGCGCTGCGCTCATATCATCTGCGGCGCGCGAGCGGCGGAGTTTATCTCTAAGAGCGAGTTTGAACGTATCACGACGGAATTTAACCCTAGCGTGCAAGGCCTTGAGCCTGCCGTTTTAAAGGCGATGGACGCGCTGTGCGAGCTAGCCATGCGAGTGCCTAAAGATAGCGAAAATAACGAGATAGAAGAGACCTTGGTGGAGCTGCGATGAGAGTGGCTTGGAGATTTGCTTTTGCCCTAATGGCGCTATTTGTAATAAGCGTCGCCGCACCTAGCGAGTATCTAGCCCATCCAAACGGCACCGCTGTAATCGATGAGGCTGGTATTTTACGCCCAGCCGCGAGAGAGAGTCTGAATGAAATTTTAACGACTTTCGATAAAAATTCCACAAACCAGATCATGTTCGTAAGCCTAAAATCGCTCGGCGACTACTCTATCGAGGAAATCGGCGTAGAGCAGGCGCGCGCTCTTGGTATCGGGCAAAAAGGGCGCGACAACGGCGTACTGCTGCTCGTCGCTCCGCACGAGCATAAAGTGCGTATCGAGGTCGGATATGGGCTAGAGGGCGTGCTAACCGATATGCGCGCCAAACGCATCATCAGCAATAAAATTCTGCCCTATTTTAGGCAGGGAGATTACGAAAGTGGCGTCATTAGCGGGATTTTGGCGATCATCAGCACGATCGAAGGCGGCGATATAAAATTTGATCCGCTTAACGCCAACGCGCAGCAGGATCCGAGCAACAAGGACTTTGCGATCTTTATGGTGCTTTTTGCGGTTTTGCTTTTTGCGATACTAAGCCGCCGCGTGACGCGTCGCAGAGTAAGCGACGAGGATATAATCTCGAGTGCAGACATCATAAGCGAAATCGCGCGCTCATCGCGCATGAGAGGCGGCTCATCCGGAGATTTTGGCGGATTTAAAGGAAATGGCGGTTTTAGCGGAGGCGGCTTCAGTGGGGGCGGCGGAAGCTTCGGCGGAGGCGGTGCTAGCGGGAGCTGGTAGCCACAGAAATTTTATCAAAATTCCAAATCGTAGAATTTTGTATAAATTTTAAAATCGCGGAATTTCTAAATTCGGCTACTTGCGTAGAAAAACAGCACGAGCGGCTTGTCGTTGCCCTCGATCTTTAGCGTGCGCTCGGAGGGGTCGAACTTGGAGGCAAGCGAGGTGCCGTCGCTGCTTAGATGGTGCTTCCATCCGTCGCAGCCTGCGAGCAGCAGCGCGAACACGGCGGCAGCAACTTTTAAATTTAAAAATTTTATCATCTAAAACTCGCCTTCGGGCGCGCTAAATCGGCCTTTAAATTTGCGTTTGAAATTTTAAAATTT
>CAUUSU010000063.1:0-7543 GCA_963547835.1 uncultured Campylobacter sp. | reverse complement strand
GCGCGGATATTTTGCCTCGCATAGTCCTCAAAAAGCGTCGCCGCACCCGCAAAATAGGAGCATAAAAACATCTCTATCATTGTTTTTCCTTTCATTAAATTTGCGCTGATTTAAAGCGCTCGTAAAGCTTGGCCGCAATGACTGCGAGCAAACGTATTTCAAAACGAGTAGATTAAATTCTACCGCGCCCACAAAGCAAGCACACGATGAAAAATGGCGCGGGCAGAATTTCGCCGATAAAAGGGCAAAAATTTACCGCCGCAGCGATTACAAAATACACCAAAGCACAAACGGCAAGGCAAACCACTCCACAATCGCCAACTGCCTGGCGATTTCAAACTTCACTAAAACGACGCGAACCGATTAAATCGAGCTGGCTAGAGGAGTCTATCAGAGCGAACGATCAAAACTATCAAATCAAGCCGATCAACCGAACCGACTAAAGCAAGTCAGCCAAGGCAAAACGGCTAGTGCTTTTTATCTCTAAAAAATCTAACGATCTTAGCCTGCAGCTTGAACCACTCGCTAAGCTCCATTATAGGCTGCCCGGCGTAGTTTTTGCCGCCCGCTAGATCCTTGCTTATGCCGCCGCGCGCCGCGATTTGAGCGAAATCGCCCACGCTTACGTGCCCACCGCTGCCGCTCTGTCCGCCCATCACGACGTTACGCCCGAGCGTCGTAGAGCCCGCAAGCCCCACCTGAGAGACGATGAGGCAGTTTTGCCCTAGCTCGCAGTTGTGCCCGATCTGAACGAGATTGTCGATCTTGCTGCCGCGCTTAACGATCGTCGAGCCGAATACCGCGCGGTCGATCGTCGTGCACGCGCCGATCTCGACCTCGTCTTGTAGCACGACGTTGCCGTTGTGATAAATTTTAACGTGCTCGCCCGTTTTGGTGTGCGCGTAGCCGAAGCCGTCGCTTCCGATGACGGCGTTTGCGTGGATTATGCAGCGCTCGCCGATGATCGTGTCATTGTAGATGACGGCGTTTGCGTGGATCACGCAGCCGCTTCCGATATGCACGTCATCGCCGATATACGCGCCGCTTAAAATGACGCAATCCTCGCCGATCGTGGAATTTACGCCGATATGCACGTTCTGCCCGATCTGTGCGCTGGCGGCGATCTTTGCGGGCGCGCCGCTGCGAATGAGGGGCCTAGCGAAATGCGCGCTTAAAATCGCAAAGGCTAGGTGCGGGTTTTCGCACTCCAGCGCTCGCACGCCGCTTGGAACCGCGGTGCCGCACTTTACCAATACGGCGGCCGCTTTGGTGGCGGATAAAAATTTCTCGTTTTTGTCACTGTCGCAGTAGCTCAGCTCGCTTTGCCTTGCGTTTTGAAGCGAATTTATCGCGGTGATCTCCGCGTCCGCTCCGCTAAGCTCTATATTTAAAATTTCGGCAATTTTGGATAATTTCATTTGCGCTCCTTTGATTAAATTTTATCGCCGCTTACATATCCAGCGCGACGCTGCCGCCGCGGACGACGTCGATCGGATTGTATTTTTTTATCGTCTTTAAAAATCCGTCGATGCGGTCTGCGTCGTCGCACGCCATGATGACGATCTTGCTGTCGTCGCTGTTTGCGATGCTGCCGTTGTAGGCTTTTAAAACCGCATCGAGCCCCGCTAAATTTTCGCCCAGCGCGATCTTTACCAAAACCATCTCCTTTTCGACAAATTTTGCATCATCGATGACCTTGTAGACGGGGATCAGCTTATGAAGCTGCTTAGTGATCTGCTCTATGACGCGCTCGTCGCCCGAAGTGACGATGCTAAGGCGCGATAGGCCGGTGTTTGGGATCGGCGCAACGGTGAGGCTATCGATATTATAGCCGCGCCCCGCAAAAAGCCCCGAGATCCGCGACAAAACGCCGTGCTCATCGGTAACGACGACCGAGATTACTCTTCTTATGCTATTCATCTTTACGACTCCTGCTCAAAAATCATATTATAAAGCGCGCCGCCTGCGGGCACCATCGGCCAGACGTTTTCGAAGCGATCGATCTTAGCCTCAATGACGCTTACTTTCTTACTCGCAAGAGCCTGCTTCAGCGCGTCTTCAAATTCCGCTTTTGTGCTAACGCTAAAGCCTACGCCGCCGAAGCCCTCGACAAGCTTTACAAAATCAGGTTGCGAGCTAAGATCGGTCGATGAGAAACGCTGCCCGTAAAATAGGCTCTGCCACTGCCGCACCATGCCTAAGAAATTGTTGTTTAATACAATATTTACGACGTTTAGACCGCTCGCGCTCGCAGTCATCAGCTCTTGGATATTCATCAAAATCGAGCCGTCGCCGCTGAAATTTATAACCGGTCTGTCTCCCGCATAAGCCTTCGCGCCCAATGCCGCGGGCAGGCCGTATCCCATCGTACCCTGCCCGCCGCTGCTTAGCAGAGTGCGCGGCTTGCAAAACGGATAAAACTGCGCGACCCACATCTGATGCTGCCCCACGTCCGTAGCGATGATAGCATCCTCGCCAGCGATTTTTGCGGTACTTTGTATAACCCACTGCGGCTTTAAAATTTCATCGCTGTCGTTAAATTTAAGTGGGTGAATTTCATCGTATTTGCGGATGAGCTCGCGCCACTGCTCGAAATTTTTAGGGCTGACCTCGCTTTTAATGCGCGGCAGCATCTCCTCTAACACCGATTTCACATCGCCCACGATCGGATAATCCGCGTTTATGATCTTTGAGATCGAGCTAGGATCGATATCGACGTGGATGATCTTTGCGTTTTTGCCGAATTCGCTAAGCTTGCCCGTGACGCGATCGTCAAATCTCGCGCCCAAGCAGATTATCAGATCAGACTCGCTAAGCGCCATATTTGCGGCATAGCTGCCGTGCATTCCGACCATACCTAAATTTAATTTATCGTCGCTTCGCACGGCTCCCAGCGCCATAAGGGTTTGCACGACCGGGATCTGCGCAAACTCGCTAAGCTCGCGCACCAGCTCGCTTGCACCCGCGCTGATGACGCCGCCGCCGATGTAGAGGATAGGCTTTTTGCAGTTTGCGATTAACTCAACGGCTTTTTTGATCTGTTTAGCGTTGCCTTTATAATTCGGCTTATAAGTCTGCATCTTGATTTCACTAGGATATTCAAAAACGCCTAGCTTCGCCGTTACGTCTTTGGGAATATCAACGTGCACGGGCCCCGGTCTGCCGCTGCGAGCGATGTAAAAGGCTTCTTTTAAAATTCTAGGCAGCTCTTCGATCGTTTTAACTAGATAGTTGTGCTTGACGCAGGGGCGTGAAATTCCGATCGCATCGATCTCTTGAAAGGCATCGGTACCGATAAGCGAGGTCGCCACCTGCCCGCTGATAAGCACGATCGGGATGCTGTCGCTATACGCCGTAGCAAGCCCCGTAAGCGCGTTCGTAAAGCCTGGTCCGCTTGTAACGACTGCCACGCCTACCTTGCCGCTAGCGCGCGCGTATCCGTCCGCAGCCATCGCAGCAGCCTGCTCATGGCGCACCAAAATGTGTCTGAAGTATTTTTGTTTGTAAATTTCATCGTATATGTTCAGCGCTGCGCCGCCCGGGTAGCCGAAAACAACCTCGACCCCCTCCTGCCGCAACGCCTCCACGATCATCTGCGATCCGCTAATTTCTTTCATACGCCCATCCTGTTTCGTTGGAATAATTTTGTGATTATATTATTTTGTAAATTAAATTTCACGAATTTTAGGCGCTAAATCGGGTCGAATTTAAAATTTAATAGCAGCAAGACGGGGCAAAATTTCAGAATTTAGCGAGAGTAGAAAAGGCAAATTTAAAATTTATAATGCGGCTGGATTTCGGATTTAAAATTTTAAAGTGCAGATTTTATCTTGACAAAACACAGCGCATCAGTTTTAACATAGAATTTTAGATTGAAATTTTACCACGCGAGGCTCGATTAAATTTACAAAATTTTTTGAAATTTTATCGTAGCGTGGAGCGACGCCAGCGTAAATTTTAAATTCTACGTTACGAAATTTTAAAATTTAGCCGTAAATTTAAAACGGGCGGAATCTCGACTGTAAAATTCTAAAATTCCGCCTGCGTAAAATTAAATTTTAAAACCCTCTATCTACCTGCACGCCTACGCCCACACTAGCGCAGTTGCCGCTTTGCGGATCGCAGTCGCCGAAGCTTGTGACGCTACTGGATCTTTTTGAGCGGATCGTTCCCATATGCATAGGCACCGGCATGTTACGGCGCGAGCTTCCGCCAATCTCGCTATCGCTCATACCGCCAGAACTTCTCCTGCGAGAATAATCATCACGCGGAGGAGGCGGTGGCGGAGGAGGCGGTTTTATACCTCCGTGCGGAGGTGGTGGCATGCCGCCAGGAGGCGGGGGAGGAGGCGGCATCATGCCGCCGCGTCTATCATATCCTCGTGGAGGAGGAGGCGGAAAAGTACCGGTTTCGGTAATAGTAATGCCGTTTCCATAATTTTCCACGCGTCTATAAGTAGAGCCTCCGTAAACCGTGCGAGTGCGGGTCTTTTCGACCACGACTATATCGCGATCGGGTTTCACCGGCTGCTGCACATTAGCTCTAGGCGATATTTCAAAGCTCTTCTGCAGTTTGGCGGTATCGTAACTTGCAAAGCCGTTGATGCCCTTTAGCTCATCTGCACTTGAAATTTCGCGCTTTTGGCGGTATTGCATAAGCATATCCGCCCTACCCGCATCAAGTCCGCCGATAGTCATCAGCTCGTAGCGACTAGCTTCGTTTATGTTGATTTTCGCCGCGGCGAGGCTCACTAAAAGAGCCAAAATCACTAAATTTTTCATGTGCGCTCCTTTGTTGGAAGTTACCAAATTCTAAACCCTCACGATAAATCTTTGATTAACACGCAAGCAAAATTTTGCTACAATTGCCTATCTTATTTCAAAAGGATCAACCGATGAACGGAATTTTGCTCCTATGCGACGAACCCGCCGCCTACCAATCCGAGCTAAAAAAACTAGATAAAATTTTATCCATGAGCTTTCACAACGTTTTGCAACTTTGCATCGCTGGCGACAATGCCCTTTTTAGCAGGAGTGAGCTTGAAAGAGCACTCGCGGACGGGCAGGATGAGCGCGTGCGAAAGGCGGCGATAGAGCGCTTCGCACAGATCCTAAAGCAGTGTAATTTTGTGCTGGTTCGCGGCGCCGCAGAAGCCGATATGCGCGAGCTAAATTTACAAATCGCCAAGGATCTAAATATCCCTGTTTGCGGATTTTATCCTAATGAAATCGCCGCGCGCATCGGCACGCACTCGATCGCTGCAGCAAAAGCGGTAAGCTTTGCCAGCATATATGAGGATAAAATTTCATTTTCCGCGCTAAGGTCTGCGCAAGAGAGTGCAAATTCTAAAAAATCGGAGCTTTACGGTAAAAATTCTGCCTGCGAAAAGGGCGCGATAGAGCTTGATAAAGTCGTTGCCGACAAAAGCTACTTCACGGACGCGGCAAACTCCACGCGCTGTGAAATTCTAACCCCGTTGAAATTTGAAAGCAAGCTCTACGCCAAGGCTCGCGCGAACGTTAAAACCGTCGTGCTACCAGAAAGCGACGATGAGAGAATTCTGCGCGCGGCTGCGATTATAAAGCAAAGCGGTGCTGCAAATTTGATCCTTTTAGGGCGACAAGACGAAGTGCAAAAAAACGCGAGCGAGCTGGGGCTCAATCTAAGCGGCGTTAAAATTTTAGATCCGCAGACGGATGCGAGCTTAGAAAAATTTGCGCGCGATCTTTATGAGCTTCGCAAGGCAAAGGGTATGAGCGAGGCTCAGGCGCGTGATTTCGTGCGCGATCGCACCTACTTCGGCACGATGCTCGTGTATGAAGGGCTAGCCGATGCGATGGTAAGCGGTGCCGGCACGACTACTGCAGAGACGATCCGCCCTGCGCTTCAGATCATCAAGACAAAACCGGGCATCGCAACCGTTAGCGGCGCATTTATAATGTGCCTGGATACGCAGGCGCTGCTTTTTGCCGACTGCGCCGTAGCGCCGAGCCCGAGCGCGGAGTATCTGGCGGGTATCGCGATCTCAAGTGCTGCGACTGCAAAGGCTTTCGGGCTTGAACCGCGCGTGGCGATGTTAAGCTACTCCAGCGGCGATAGCGGTAGCGGTGAAAACGTGGAATTCATAAAAACTGCAACGCAAAAAGCACGCGAAAAGGCGCCCGAGCTTCTTATCGACGGACCGCTACAATTCGATGCTGCGGTCGATCCGGCGGTTGCCAAGAAAAAAATGCCGAATTCTGCGGTCGCAGGACGCGCGAACGTATTTATCTTCCCCGATCTTAACTGCGGAAATATCTGTTACAAAGCCGTGCAGCGCACCGCAGGCGCCGTGGCGATTGGACCGATCTTGCAGGGCTTAAAAAAGCCGGTAAACGATCTAAGCCGCGGCTGCAAGGTCGCCGATATCGTAAACACGATACTTATCAGCGCCATTCAAGCAGGAGAGAATTAATGGATATCCTAGTCATAAATTCCGGTTCGAGCTCGGTTAAATTTAAATTCCACGATATGCTAAATCACGCCTGCATCGCGAGTGGACTCATCGAGGAGATCGGCTCGACGCACGCAAGCGGAAGCATCAATTGCGCCAATGGACGAAGCATAAAAGTTGAAAACGAGCAAATTCCAAATCACGAGACCGCGATTGCGATCGCGATCGATCTTTTAAAACAAAGCGGAGTAATCAACGATCTAACTCAAGTAGGCGGCATCGGGCATAGAATAGTCCAAGGTGCGGATTATTTCGACGCTCCCGCGCTCATAGATGATGACGTAATGGCTAAAATCGCCGAGCTTGCGCCGCTTGCACCACTACACAATCCTGCAAATTTAGCGGGCATCAAATCCTGCCTAAAAATCGCTCCGAAAATTCCAAACGTAGCGGTTTTCGATACGATATTTCATCAAAGCATCCCGCCTTATGCGTATATGTACGCGCTGCCGTATGAATTCTACGAAAAATATAAGGTTCGTCGCTACGGCGCGCACGGCACGTCGCATTGGTTCGTCTCGACAATGGGAGCGAAATTTTTACGTAAGAAATACGAAAACTTCAACGCCATTACGCTACATCTTGGCAACGGATCGAGCGTGAGCGCCATAGAAAACGGCAAGTGCATCGACACCTCAATGGGGCTAACGCCGCTTGAGGGGATCATTATGGGCACCAGATGCGGCTCGATCGATCCTGCGATCATCCCATACATCGAGCGCGTCGCGGGCTACAACGCGCAGGATATGGACGTTATAATGAACAAAAAAAGCGGACTTTTGGGCATCTGCGGTGCAAGCGATCTGCGAAAGGTATATGAAAAGATGGAAGGCGGCGAGCCGCGCGCGAAACTTGCGTTTGAGATGCTCGTGTACAGCGTCGTTAAGATGATCGGAGCGTATTACGCCGTGCTTGGGCGCGTGGACGCTTTGATCTTTACCGGAGGTATCGGCGAAAATGCGCCGCATTTTAGACAAAATGTCTGCGAGAAGCTTGCTCATATCGGCATCGAAATCGATGCGACAAAAAACGCAAAAAATACCGGCTCGA
>CAUUSU010000062.1:0-7578 GCA_963547835.1 uncultured Campylobacter sp. | reverse complement strand
AAGCGCCTTTTTTGCTCCTCTTTGGAGACTGAGAAGTAAAATTTAAACAAAATTATCCCCGCACTTACCAAAAGCTCCTCAAATTTAGGCACTTGTCGTAGGAAATCTTTGTGCTCGGCGTGGGTGCAAAAGCCCATCACGGGCTCGACCATCGCGCGGTTGTACCAGCTGCGGTCAAATATCGTGATCTCGCCGCCGCTGGGTAGGTGCGCGACGTAGCGCTGGAAGTACCACTGCGTCTTTTCGACATTGCTCGGCTTTTCGAGCGCTACGATGCGGCATCCGCGCGGGTTTAGGTGCTCGGTTAAACGCTTGATCGTGCCGCCTTTGCCCGCCGCGTCGCGCCCCTCCATCAAAATCAAAATTTTTAAGCCTTTTTCTTTTACGAATTTTTGCAGCTTCAAAAGCTCGATCTGGTATCTCTCAAGCAGCGTTTCGTAGTCTTTGAACGAGATTTTTTCATACTTTGAGCTTTTAAATTCTATCTCTTTCAACGCTATTTCGCCTGTTTCGGTTTTGATCTCTTTGCTCATATCGCCTCCTAAAAATTTTAAGGAATTTTACAAAAAAGTTCTTTAGATTACACTATAAATTCATACTTATTACGTTAGAATGTAGGAAAAAATTTCAAAGGATAAAATTTGATAAGATCACTGATTTTGGCAGCGTTTTTTCTTTTAGGCTTGGGCGCCGAGCCCCTGAAACCCTCCGATGCGTTCAAGCTTAACGTGGCGGCGCAAAGCGATAGCGTAACGCTAAGCTTTGATATCGCGGACGGGGTCTATCTCTATCAAAACGAGATAAAAATTTTCATTGGCGGCGCGGAGGTGACAAATTTAATAAATCTGCCCGCCGCGACCGAATACAAGGATTATAAAATTTATGAGGGCAAATTTAGCATCACCGTGCCTTTAGGCCTCGTACTTGCAAATGCCGCAGACAGCGATGATTTCGTACTTAACGGCGATTTTTTGGGCTGCACGAAGTCGGGCTTTTGCTACCAGCCGCAGCAGTTCGGCTTTAGCTTCAAGCGCGCGGCGGAGGGCTATGAGATCGGTAAAATTTCAAACTCCGAGCTGAAAAAATATCGAAAAGGCGCAAATTCCGCGCATATTTCTGACGCGTACAGCGCACAGAGCGGGAATTTAAATTTTGAAAGTAATACCGCAGCTTCGGGCGCCGCGGCAAATTCTGAGGCAAACTCGCACGCGGCGGAAAATTCCGCGGCAAGCTCGGCGGAAAGCGCTGCAGTAAATTCCGACGAAACCTCCGCGCAAAAAACTTCTCGCGGCGCAAATTCCATCTCCGAGCAGGATAAAATTTTAAATGTTCTCGGCGGCAAGAGCTTCATTGCGGCGATCGCGCTGTTTTTCGGCTACGGCGTGCTGCTCTCGCTAAGCCCTTGCGTCTATCCGCTCATCCCGATCCTCTCGTCGATCATCGTGGCGAAAACTTCCTCGAAGCCGAGCGCGAAAAAAAGCCTCGCCGTAAGCCTCGCGTATATTTTCGGGATGGCGAGCTCGTATGCGATTTTAGGAGCTTTCGTGGCGGTTTTCGGGCAAAATTTACAGGGCCTGCTGCAAACTCCGCCCGCACTGATCCTAACTTCGCTCATATTCGCCGCGCTCGCGCTTTCAATGTTCGGATTTTACGAGATCCGCCTGCCTACGCGCTTTCAAAGCTTCTTAAATAGCAAAAGCGAAAATGCTGGCGGCCTGATCGGAGTTTTTTCGATGGGGCTTATCTCGGCGCTCGTCGTATCGCCGTGCATCTCCGCTCCGCTTGCGGGCGCGCTCGTTTACATCGCGGGCAGCGGCGACGTTCTGCTGGGTGCGGCGGCTCTTTTTGCGCTGGGGCTCGGAAGCGGCGCGCTGCTGCTTGTGGTGGGGCTCGGCGGCGCACTGCCTAGACCCGGAGCTTGGATGGAGGCAGTGCCTAAAATTTTCGGCTTTTTGTTGCTTTTTACGGCAGTGTGGATTTCGCGCACGCTCATCGGCGAAAATTTAAGCCTGCTGATTTATGCGGTTTTAGGCGCGATTTTCGCAGGATTTTTGGGGCTATTTGACGGCGGCGCGGGCGGGATCAAGCGCGCTTTGGCTCTTATAATCGCGCTATATTCGGCGCTGCTGCTCGCGGGCTTTGCCAGCGGCGCGAAAGATTTTTCCAGGCCGCTTGGTAATTTGATCCCGCAAAGCACGAGATATTCCAGCGGCGGCCCCGGCGGCGAGAGCTTGCAAGCCGGCGAAATTTCTCGCGCTAAAAATTTAAGCGGCGCGCATTTTTCATTTGTGCGCGATCTGACGCAGCTGCGCGGCGAAATAGAAAATTCCAAAAAGCCCGTGATAGTGGATTTTTGGGCTAGCTGGTGTAAAAATTGCGAGCAGAGCGAGCGAGCGTTCGCAGATCCCGCTCTTGCGGGCGCTCTTGATAAATTTAGCCTTTTAAAGATCGATCTTAGCGAAGATAGCGAGCAAAATAGGGCGATAAAAGCGCATTTTAACGTATTCGGCCCGCCTACGATTCTGTTCTTTAAAGAGGGCGCCGAGATTGCAAACCTGCGCCAGATCGGTAGCGTAAATTCCGAAAAGCTGGCTGAGATTTTAAGCGAAATTTAGTGAAATTTAGATAGATTCCAAACAAAATTTAGTTTTAAGGATTGCGCAATGATAAGCAAAAATAGGGCTACGAAAGAGACCAAAATCGAGCTGGAGCTGGAGCTTTACGGGCGCGGCGCGGCGCAGATACAAACGGGCATCGGTTTTTTTGATCATATGCTTAGCGCGTTTGCCAAGCACGCGTGGATCGATCTGAACCTGCGCTGCGAGGGCGATTTGCAGGTCGATTTTCACCACAGCGTCGAAGACTGCGGCATAGTGCTCGGAAGCGCGATCAAAGAGGCGATCTATCCCGCGCAGAATATCGAGCGCTTCGGCGATAGCGTCGTCGTGATGGACGAAGCCGCCGTAAGCGCCGCGCTTGATTTTTCCAACCGTGCGTTTTTGGTATTTGATTGCCCGAGCCTGAAGCGCGGTAAGATCGGCGAATTCGACGCTGAGCTCGTGGAGGAATTTTTTCGCGCTTTGGCTTTCAACGCAAATTTAACGCTGCATATAAGCCAGATTCGCGGCGAAAATCTGCACCACGTCGCAGAGGCCGCGTTTAAGGCGTTCGCCGTCGCATTTCGTCGTGCGATAAGTATCAACGAGCGCGCCGGCGTGCCTAGCACGAAGGGCGTTTTATAGCGGTAAATGCGCGCTAAATTTAGTAAATTTGGCAATTCGCGGTTTTGAAATTTTATCGGCATTTGAATTTTGCTCTCGCCGCTCGCTTAAAATCCGTGAAATTCCGTCTTTGCTAGAATTGATTTGCAAAGGCACGCCGCTTGGCTGAAATTTTAAACCAGCGGCGCGCGTATAGGCTGTCTAAAATTTTGCGCTCGCATTGCGTCGAAATATCGCTTTGCGTATTAAATTTTGAAGGTGAGATATGGATTCTTTCTCGATTTTTATTTTCCTTTTGTTCGCGCTGCCGATCGTTTCGTTTATTTGGTTCGTCGTGCGTTTAGTAAAATTTATCAGATCAAAAAAAGAACCCGCGCGCCGCAGAAAGGATAAAATTTTTTTGATCCTTTCTGCGCTTGCGCTTGCGTGTTCCACGGGCGCGGTGGTCGGCTTTTTATGGCTACTTGACCGCGCGCTTGCGCATATGTGAGGCATAAATGAGCGATGAAATTTTTCAAAAAACGACCGCAGTAATAATTACGGCGTGGGCGATCAGCGTTTGCGCGCTAACCGCAGCGGCGCTGTATCTGCAGAGCAAATGCTCGATCATCTCCTATATCGCGAACGGCAACTAAGATGAAGCGTGCAATTATCGCCATTTTGCTGCTGCTTAGCTTAGCGGCTTTCGATTTTGCGTTTTACCGCCTCGTCGTGAAGCGATACGTAAATCAAAGCAGCGTCACGATGCAGGCCAAATCGATCGAGCTGCATAAATTTCTGCCGTTTGATGAGGACTCGCAGATCGTGCGCGTTAGCTCCAGCTTAAAACTTAGCGGCGATCTACCGATAATCGACGGCGCAGCGGCTTTATATCCCGTATTTTCGGCATTCGTCGCGGCGAGCTATCCGAAGGACAGCGTGGAGTTTGACGGGCGAAATTTTACCGATGCTAGCAGGCTTAAATTTAGCAACACTCGCGGCGCGTACAAGGCCGTAAGCGACGGCGAGGCGGATCTTATTTTCGTCGCAGCCCCTTCGAAGCAGCAGCTTGATTATGCGCGCGAAAAGGGGGCGAACTTGCGCTTCGTGCCGATCGGGCTGGAGGCGTTCGTCTTTATCGTAAATGCAAATAACAAAGTTTCAAGCTTAAGCGTGGATCAGGTGCGAGGAATTTATTCGGGGCAATATAGCGACTGGTCGCAGCTCGGCGGCGAGCGCATGCGAATAGATGCCGTGCAGCGAAACGCGGGCAGCGGCAGCCAGAGCGCGTTTTTAAAATTTATGGGCGAGACGCAGCCTAAGCGCAAGATCACGGGCTTTTTCGGTAGCGCGATCGGCTTTTCGTTTCGCTATTACGTCGAGGGGATCGTGCAAAACGGCGGCGTGAAGATGCTTAGCCTAAACGGCGCGTATCCGAATAAAGAAAATATCGCTAGCCGCAAATATCCGCTCGTAGCCGAAATTTACGCGGTTTACGATGAAAACAACAAAAACGAAAATATCCGCATCTTGATAGATTGGATCCTTTCGCCGCAGGGGCAAAGTATCATCGAAAATAGCGGCTACGTGCCGATTAAGGGCTAAGATCGCAGCTTAAATTTATACGGCGTTTGCCAAAAATTCAGCCAAATTTCGTTAAAATCACAAAATTTCAAAAAACGGAAAACGAAGTGATAAAGATCATATTTTTAGACGTAGACGGCTGCCTTAGCGACGGCGGGCTGTACCATTCAAACGGCGGCGAAGAGATGAAGAAATTTAACGTAAAAGACGGGTTCGGCATCCAGGAGTGGCAGCGGCTGGGGCTAAAGGTCGCGATCATCACCGGCAAAAGCTCGCAAATCGTCACAAACCGCGCGCGAGAGCTAAAGATCGATACGCTCTTTCAAGGCGAAAAAGACAAGCTCTCAAGGGCGGAGCAAATTTTAAAAAATTTTAACCTAAGCTTCGATGAGGCCGCCGCGATCGGCGATGATATAAACGACGCGAAGCTTTTAAATGCGGTCGCGATCAGCTTCAAGCCCGCCGATGCGCTAAGCTCGCTAAAAGCGGACGTCGCGCTAAGCAAAAACGGCGGCTGCGGCGCAGTGCGCGAGATGATCGAAATGCTCGTCGATAAAAACGGTATGCGCGAAGAGTGGAATAGCAAATGGCTGTAGTTTCGAAAGCGCGCGTGAGAATGCCTGCGAGAGGCGAAATTCTGCGCAGATCAAAAGGGGTCGAGCGATGGTGATAAAAATTTTCTACGTCGCGATTGCGATCTTTTGCGTTGCGATGGTGTTTTTAAGCGTGCAGACGCCGTATTTTAGCGATATGTTTAGACAAGATCTAAGCATTGCGAATATGGAGATGAAAAAGATCGTCGATTATCAGATCGGCGAGCGCGTGGACACTAAATTTACCGCGGACGGCGGCACTCGCTATAAGGATCGCGACGAGTTTGTAAATTTTAAAGCCGAGGAGATTAGCGCGGATCTAAATCACACTTTGGTTTCAAAAACCGCGACGCGTGCCGGCGAGCTGATAAAATTTAACGGCGACGCGCATTATATCAACACGGACGGCTTTGATTACACGGCGCAAGAGATCATCTACGATACGAGCAGCAAGATCGTCCGCTCCGACGTGCCATACGTGTTGCGCCAAGGCGGCGACCGCATCACGGGCGCAAGCATAAGCTACGATACTAAAACCAAACAAACAAACTCAAAAGGAATCCACGCATGGTATTTAATAAAAGATCAAAACTCCACAAACTAATACTTTCAGCCGCGCTAATTACGGGCTTTGGCGCGTCAACTCTCAGCGCCGCGCAGGAGCAGGTCGAGGTCACGGCGGATAATTTTTTCGCCGACGAGATCAAGCAGATCAGCGTGCTGACGGGCAACGTTCGTATCAAAAAGGGCGCTTATGATACGCTAAATTCCGATAAAGTGACGATCTACTTCGACGCCAAGCGCCAGCCTACCAAATACGTCGCGACGGGAAATGCAAATTTTAAAATTTTACTCAATCAGAAGCATTACGACGGCAAGGGCGGCGTGCTGACCTACGATCCGACTATCGAGGCCTACACGCTTGAAAACAACGCCTATCTGCACGAAGCCGAGACTAAAAAGGAGGTTTACGGCGATAAGATCATCGTAAATCGCCAAAAGGGCACCTACGAAGTAAAAAGCGGCGGCGGCGAGAAAAAGCCCGTGCGTCTGATCTTTCAGGTCGAAGATCAAAACAAATGATCTATCCTAGCAGTGCGCAGTTTATCACCTCCGCCGCAAATATCGCGGGTGCGCCCGAGTTTGCGATGAGCGAAGTGGCGTTTTTGGGGCGTTCAAACGTCGGCAAAAGCAGCCTGATAAACGCGCTTATCGGGCGCAAAAATCTAGCCAAATCAAGCTCGACGCCGGGCAAAACGCAGCTGATAAATTTTTTCGAAGTTAAATTTAAACAAAAGCTTGCCGCAGACTCGGACGGCTCGCCGCAAGCTGAAACGCCGCCCGATCTAGCGAGCAAGAGGGCTTTAAACTTGGATGCAAATTGCGCGCGAGATTTTGCGGACGCTGCGGCGTCTGAGCGAAATTTAAAGCAGGATGCTATTTTAAATTTAAAAAGCGTTTCGGCGGATTTTAGATCGGATCGCAAGGCGGATCTTGCGGCGGGTTTTGCGCCGAATTCAGCGCAAAGCCCCGAATTAAATTTTACGGGCAGATCCGCGCTAAGCTTAGCGGGCAACCCCGCCTTTTCGGATCTTGCGAGCTTGGGTGAAAATATCTCTTTGATCTTCGTGGATCTGCCGGGGTTCGGGTATGCCAAGGTTTCTAAAAAACTGCATTATATCTGGCAGAAAAATCTCGACGAATTTATCAAAGAGCGCCTAAATATCAAGCTTTTCGTCCATCTCATCGACGCGAGGCAGTTTGATCTTACGATAGATAAAAATTTGCAAAACTATCTCGCTAGTTTTCTGCGCGGCGATCAAAAGGTCGTGAGGCTCTACACCAAAGCCGACAAGCTCAACCAAAGCGAGCGCGCAAAGCTTTTGAGGCACGATCCGCAGGCGGTTTTGGTCTCGACGCTAAAAGGCAGCGGGCTGCAAAAAGCACGCGAAATCATCGTACGCGGGGCGTTTGGATTATGAAATTTCTAAATTTAAATACGTTAAATTTTGCGGCGCAGAATTCCAAAATAATTAAATTTAGCGGATATAAAATGCACCGCGAAAATTGCGCGAAGATTAGGGAAAATTTTAGATGATACGGCTAAAAAAAGCGCGCCTTTGCGACATTTCGCGTATGCAGGAGCTCGTAAAAGAGGAGGTGCAAAACGGCGTGATCTTGCCGCTTGAAAGCGATGAGAT